>JBBTRI010000001.1:121068-149982 GCA_038065255.1 Patescibacteria group bacterium | reverse complement strand
ACTGGTTTTGCGAGGTGGTGTCAATGGTATTCAGTAGTCATTTAGGAATAAAAAAGACCCCTTAGATTGTGGGGTCGTTGAGTATGTATTCCTCAAGCGGAACTTCTTCTGTTGCGCTTCCTGCAGAAAAAATCGTCGCAGGATCATGGATTTCCTGACTTCGAAGATCTCCGATCATCCTGCTCGTGGCAGATTCAAGTATCACTTCTGAGCCGCGAAATAATATCCGTTCTCTGGGACTCACGTACTTGCCATGCCGAAGTGCCCATTTACCGATACCGAATAGTTGTCACATTCCCCTCCTCGGATTCGATGGGTTCAAGTCCGAGACACTCTTCGATATGGGCCGGCAGTGCAGCATAGGGGGTTTGAACTGCACTAAATATCCCGTCAACAAGGGGCATCCCCTCATTTCCGCACTTAAAGCAGTTAAACCCTGGTACCGCCTCTCGGTCAGGATTATCGCTATATTGATCTTCGATGTCATCATCGGGATCAAGGCTGCAATCTTCAGTCTGTTCAATCTGCTCTGGAATCAATATGCGAATTTTGGAACCGTCTGCAAAAGAATACTCGGTATAGTCCTTACCATCGATCTCAATATTTTCGGCGCTTAGAATATCTGCATGCGCATGTATCAATGTACTATTCCTCAAAGAATAGCCTACATCTTTATTAAGGACTGTCAACAGTAATTGATTTGGTACTTTTGTATACTATTTTTCGTAGTGGGTTTTCCTTATCTATAGGTTGGCGCCATGTTTCATTGTCCTTAAGTGTTACACCATACTCTGCAGCCCACTCTACGGCCTGTGGGTGTCGCTTATACCCCTCACGTATCGTGACGGGACTACCAATGCGATGCTCGATTTTTTTGCCTGTGCGACGCTCTACCTCCGCATGCCCTTCGTCTTGTGAGCGATCGATGGCAGCTTGAACTGAGTCTGTATTTTTAAGAATCACTTTACGGGGCAATACAAGCTTTCGAATAATCGTATCCGGTGTTTCACCTGTTTCCTTTTGTATATCAGAAATTTTCTTACGAAGATCATTCAGAGAGGGTGCTTGCTCGCTCACCTCAATGGGAACCACGAGATCAAAAAGATGTGCAATAAATAAAAATCTGATAAATTCATAGATGCCTTCATGACCCATACGAACGCAGATATCCTTAAGAGATAACATTAATGGATGGGTATGGAGGTATATTTCACCATCATGAGCTAATTCCCATCTGAATAATGAAGGAAAAGAAAAATCGAGACGATCTATTTGGAAAAGTGCCGAAGAATATGTATCGCGCCATGTTTTTACTGAAATTTCTTGTACATCATTCGCATTCTGGGTATATATTAAAGTCGCTAGAGACTGTCCTAAAATCTCATGCAAGTCAGGATGAACCTTTCGTAATGAGGCAGGATCCATAACAACCCATCCCTGACCTTCGCGATGTGTTATATCATCCTGATAGAGAGAAGATGCAATGGAATATCTCCGAAGCTGCCGAATACCCAAAATCAATTCATTTGTACTATTGCGGTACGCCTCTCTATGATCTTCAACATTAAACCCGGATTCCACTAATCTTTCAGATATTGCTTCCACATATTTTTGCGCATACCACATATCTGCCATTTTTGAGTCAAACATGCCAACTGTCCTCTCTATTTCTGATTGGTCATATCCATGTTTCGCTATATATTCCGTTATTTCTTTTATTTCCTCCAGATCACCGTGCGTAGCATTCCTATCTTTGAAATAACGGATAATAAGTCCAATAAAAATATCTCCTGAAAGTATGGGCACTTCCCCTGGAGAAGATGGATTGAAATGGTTTTGAAGAATCATCGATGCAATATTATCAATATGTCCGAGACTCACAATTGCAATGGTAGTTGAATTATTCGCGAGATAGCGACGATAAAGTTTTTCTATTAATGACAGCAGTTCTTCCTTGTCAAGTTTCAAGTGAACGTATTTTTGTAATGCATTAAAAAACGGGCATTGCGCGCGAAGCTCTCCAATTGACAAACTTTCGTAACGTTGCAGTTCACTAATACCCGACTCGGGCCGAATAGACGGAGTAGCATGAATGGTTTTTCTATTCTCCTTCTCGGAGGAAAGTCCGAACCGTTCCGGATGCCTCCGCATCTCACGTGAATTAAATCCTCTGGTCATATCTTAATTGCTGGCCGACTCTGAGCCGTCCCTTTGTCCCTGATGTGCACTAATTTCTTGATATTTCTTCAGTAATGAAAGAAAAAATATCTTAAATGTCCCTGGATTTTGCAGAAATACAGGCAACTGCGTGTAATAAAATGCTTCGAGTTCTTCAGGTGTTTTGTGAATAAACTCACGAAAGAGAATACTATCAAGACTCATGGCCGTCCCTGTATCGAGTTTGCTCACATTACCAAATCCACGCTTAAGCAAACTAACCAGATACAGCACACTCCATGGCGCACTGTCCCCCTTCCCATCACGAAGAAATGTGGACATTCCTACGGTTATGTCACCATCCCAATTATCAGGGTACTGCGCTGAAACAGTATTGTGGTATTTCTTCACAACATCAGCAAATCGACCATGCGCCGCACCCAGTGAACTAAATGCCTTCAAAGGATGCTTACTCGCAAGATGGGGGTGAGTATCGATACATACCTGTAATGTCTTTGGTAGGCGCTGAAGCATATACGCTTCACGGCGCAATCCAATAGTTTCAAATAGTTTAATTTCGAGACGCTGAAAACGCTCAACTTCCTTCCTGAATGAGGCGGGAGAATTTGACTTGAGCGATGTAAGAATTCGGAATGTGTCATTAGACTCGATTGTGTAAAGCTTTTTTGAATCTTGTTTTATTTTATGATTGTAGGGCGTATCATAAAAACCGATGACTTTTTTTGATCCATGAATCATTTCCAACATTCCTAACAAATAAGAAAATTCATGCGGATCAGAAGGAGGAGCGATGTGAAGTTTATTAAATTCGATAGAACGAATCGTTCCTCGGGAAAGGGCATTGAAACCCTCAATCATCGCCGGCCCCCAACCTTCCCATTCAGGGAGAAAAATATCACACTCATGAAAGCGACGTTTTATAAATTCCAAATCGCCCACCTCATGATGGACGCCGAAAAAGAAAGTAATTTCACACTCTGGAAACTTCTCCACAGGCGCAACAAGATACCTCTCAACACTAAAGGGTGGTGATGATGATTTTTCAGGTCCGGTAGAAGAATGAGTCATAGTATTCCTGAAAATAAAAGTTACAACAGCTTGGATACTTTTTGTTCATAGACAATGGGCGGCAGTTCCTCGCCGGGATTCTTGGTGCGCACATACGTCTGGCCCGGCTTGAGCGGCACTTTCGCCTTGGCCGCTTCTTGAACCAAAAATGCCGGCGGCTCATAGCCCTCGCGAATAAAGCGTGTGTGGCCCGCACGTCCCAAGAATCGACGTGTTTGATGTTCGTGTGAATCAGATAAACCATCATTTTCCGTATCATCCCCTTCTTCACGCTCATCCGCACGATCAACATCGTCAGGATTACTGATAGAGAATGTACGCGGCACCATTAGTTTTTTGAATATAACAAGGTCATCTTCGCCTTGCGCACGGCTGCGAAACAGATTTTGGCGAAAATTTTGCAGCGATGGGGTGCGATCCGAGATTTCTTTGGGCACGACCAAATCATAGAAATGCGCCAAAAAAAGAAAACGTAGGAATTCATACGCAGCGAGCGCACCCACACGCTCAAAAATATTCCGCAACGGCTCGCGTTCAAGCGAGAGCGGCATATACAGCTCGCCATCATCTCCAATCTCAAGAAGAAGTTCGCGCTTGAAAGGAAATGTTTGCCGATTGAATGCAACGCCAACGAATTCTTTATGCTCAACCGCTGAAGAAATGGAGCGAATAGAATCGCGATCGGAGAGGATGCAGTGCGCCAAGCTGTGGGCATTGAGACGCTCGAATCCTTTCGTCGACGAAAAGTGCTGGGGATCCATCACGACCCATGCATAATCCAGATCTCCAAACACATCATCGCGGTAATATGACTCGCGGATCGCATAGCGCCGCAACTGCTTCATGTTTGAAAACAGCTCATCTGCCATACCGCGATATTCACTGGCAAGGCCGTCGATATCAATACTAAGTTCACGAGTGCAGTAATTTTTGAATGCGCTGGCATAGGTCAATGCTGCAATCATCTCCTGAGTATTAGCAACCATCACTTCACAGAGTGCTTTGGTACCCGATTGCTGAGTATTTTTTTCAGGAGAAAAATCAATACCGGTCGTAAAGAGCTGTAGCGCAGCCTCAACAGAACCAAGAGCGGAAAAATCATGTGAAAGGCCGCGTAGCGTCAATGACCCAATCGCCTGCGACACTTCAGCAATATGGTCAATATAGCGCTGTTCACCGCTGCGCTCCGCCGCAATATTCATCATACAGCTGAGATACCGTTGAATCAGTATGACTATCCCGCATTGATCAAAAACTTTTTTCCCTTCGATATAGTCGTGATAAATCGTGTATGCGGTTTTACGCACATCCTCTATCGTTGAGCCATTGATGACGATGTGTTCTATCATGGGATAGAATGGTAAGCGTGCCATCATCTCCGTAAATTCTGCTTCGCGATCTTCAAATGTCGGGGCATGCAATTCGCGATCATGTTCTGAAAGTTTTTCCAAGCCACGGCGTGCGGCCTCTCTCGTCTTGTCGGGATTTCGTATCATCTCGAACATCTCTGAAGAAAGATAGGTAACAGGCGGCCTCTCTCCACGCGCAATCATTTCCCTGACTTTTGCCTCATCTTCCTTCTTAATGATATATGACATGCGCGGCGCTTCCGCCAACGCAGGTTTCAGATATGGCGCCGGCAAGTGCTGTTCCTTTGGCGGTTTTCCGTTTTTTTTCTCTTTTTCGCGCTGCTGGCGCGTCAGTTCTTTTTGCATTTTTTCAAACTTGCGTCGTTGTGAGCGATTGTAGTTTTCCGGATCCATATCAGTTCTTTCCTCCTTTCTGCCGATGCACCACTGGCACAGGTGAATCAACCGGACGGCACCAGGTTTCGTTATCTTCGAGTTCGCGCAAACAACCATCTTCTTTCGCCCATTTCTTAGCGTCAGGATGCGGCTTGTACCCGCGTGGCAGTGTGCGCGGATGACCAACGCGGCCATAAAAACTGCGTGTCTGTTTTTCTGTTTGAGATTTCTCTGTAAGTTCTTTCTGCTCATCATCGATCATTATTTGAACTTCTTCAGCTTTTTTGATTCGAATCTTTCGCGGTACATAAATATCTTGAATGATTGATCGGGCGACTCGACCGTCTATGTTTGCATGTGCGATCTTTTTTCGAATGCCGTTCAGTGGCGGCATTGCATCAACAACGACTCTTGGTACAACCATATCAAAGACTCTGCCAATGGCATGAAGACAAAAAAACTCGTATGCTCCCTCGGCATGAGCGGCTTTAAACAGCGGGCGCAATGGCAGCTTTACGGGGTATGACTGGAGATACAGTTCACCGTCAGTGCCAAGGAGATACATGAAATTATAGTCAAACGGCACATGGAGGCCTTCTTGTATCATATACCCGTCTTCGCTTTTTGATTCGACAATTTCCAATTGCAATGACGGCGGGATATCGCGCGATGTTTTCTGGGCAAATATCGCGCATGACTCAAGACCCCGCAATAACTTATCAGGGGAAGCATCGGAAGACTGGCAGCGAATCTGGTGGTAATCAAGAATCGCCCATTGAGTATCCTCTCCAAAAGCGGATTCAAACAATGATTGTTTCAGTGTATAGCGCTGCAAAACAGCCATCTGTTTCCAGAGATCATGTGCGCACGAACGCAGTGCATGCGTTTCCCGTTCACAATCCGGCACTTCGCGCCGAATCGATGCGGCGATCGTACCAACGCTTTCAACGGCTTCGGAAAACAGAGTCAAATTCAGATCAATATTTGCTGCAAATACCGTCACAACACTTTTGGTATAGTGCGACTTCAGCAATGCCCATGTCTCACGAAATTTCTGCGGCACGGTCAAGCCGGGATATTTCAGTGCGATCCTATAGGAGGCATATACAGCCAACGCATTCAAGAAATTTTCATACTTATTTGAGTCCTTATCATTCTTCTCTATCATGCAGTGCCCCATAACATTCGCGACAATCTGTGCAAGCTCGATTAATTCGATAAATGGCAAATGATCCGGAGAGAGTATAATATATTTCTCCCAAAGCTCTTTCGCGAGTACTTGATACTCATCTGCGGGCAACGGATGAGGAACCGTCACTTTTCGCAATTTGTAATACTCATCAAATTCACGCGGGTTTGCATACACCTTATCGCTTAATTTTTTCAATACATCAACGCGCGCGCGAGCTTTTTTCAATGATGGTGCTCCCTCGGCTGCATCAGGAAATGCATCAGTATGCCAATTCGCTCTCTCATAATAATCTTGAAATACCTCTTGGTTTAACAATGGTGCACTGCGCCGCTGTGTGTGATTGTAGTTTTCCGGACCCATATTATTTTTTTCCTCCTTTCTGACGATGTACCACTGCCACGGGCGAATCAACCGGACGGCACCAGGTTTCATTCGGTTCAAGTTCGCGCAAGAAACCATCCTCTTTGGCCCACTTTTTAGCATCAGGATGTGGTTTATATCCCTTTCGCAAGCGCATTGGATGCCCAACCCTCCCCAAGAATTGCCGCTTTTGCGCATTCAGTTCATCATCATAGGCTCGCTCGACTCTTGCTCTATCGCGTAAGATAAGGGTGCGCGGCGTGATGATGTCACGAATTATCTCTAACGTTTTCTTAGATGGATCCGCCTGCTTTCCTTGACGAACGCTTTCGCTCAAGTTCTCCACTGAAGGTGTCTGCTCGCTTATCTCTCGTGGAACGATAAGATCAAACAAGCGCGCAATAAATTGAAGGCGTATAAATTCATATTGTGCCTCCATGCCACATTTTTTATAGATATCCCGTAACGACAGCTTGATCGGGTATACGAATACATACAGCTCGCCGTCATGCCCGACCTTGCATTCCAAACTCGTAATAGCATCAAACGAGTATCGCGTTCCTACCCGCGGACCATCGGTGAAATGAGACGCGGAAACGGATTGCATGCCATCACCCTCGCGAAATGGAATATATTCGGCAAGACAGGAAGTTGATCGAATTGCAACTTCCAATTCATCTATTGAAAGTGCTTCAGCATTCCGCATTTGTTTTGGATCAATACATGCCCAACCACTTATCGGCGCAATGCCTGTTTCATCAAGATAACAAGATTGCTTAATGGTATAGCGCTGAGAGTGTTTCAATTCTTGAAAGAGTTCATTAGTCGACTGCTTCAGTTCCATGGCATCTTCATTGGTCAGCTGCAGTTTATCGAGCATGTATTTTTTTATTTGTTCGGCATACTGCACCCTCACTTGAAAATTGACCATAAATCGATCCAAATCCTCAAACATTGCACGCAATGGTAGGATATCAATTTGATTCATCCACTCTTTATAGGTCTTTTGTGAACCGAGCGAATAATTTACAAAAGCATTTTTTGCGAATTCTGATACAATCGCGTAAGCGGGACTGAAATTCACCTGTTCTCGTTTTTGAGCCGTACCATCTCGCACCTGCCTTTCTTCCATACCCCGCCGAATGAGGACTATGATAAGCGATAGATAATAAAGCGCGACCCATGATTCTTCGAATTTTCGGCCATGGAGGTAGGTGTGGTATATTTTTTGCGCAAATGAGCTATATTCAGACTCATCGCAATAAGTCCGCTCAAGGAGGATACGCGCTTTTTTCGCAAATGGGATGTTGTTGAATCTGCCATTATGCGCTTCATTGGCAAGACGATAGAGGTCGTCAAGGGATAGTGGCGTGTGTTCAGATCTGGGTTTCGGCGCATTCCCATATTCCTGCTTAATGAATTTTTCAAGCTTACGACGACCGGCCCGGTTGTAGTTTTGTCCATCCATAGATTATTTTTTGTGTCCCTTCTGCCGATGTACCACTGACACGGGTGAGTCAATAGTCCTGCCCCATGTTTCATTGGGTTCAAGATCTCGCCAAAATCCATCCTCTCGTGCCCACTCGTTTGCCTTTGGATGAGGTTTATATCCCAGTCTTAAGCGCATCGGATGCCCAATGCGACCCAAAAACTGCCGTTTTCGTTCTGCTTCTTCCGGTGTATCATCATCTGAAACCTGAGATTTCCACTCAAATGCCCTCCGAATAGATTCTTTGTTCCGAATGATCATGGTGCGCGGAACTATGAGATTTCGGACAATCGTACCCACCTTCAAAGAAGAATTTTCACGTAATGCTTTTTTTACTCGCTCGGCAAGCCCATTAAGTGATGGCGTCTGATCGCTGATTTCTCGCGGAACGATCAGGTCAAACAGCCGTGCAACAAATTGAAACCGCAAAAACTCATATTGCGCTTCCATGCCGCATTTCTGAAAAATTTCTCTCATTGGAATTCTAACCGGATGCACTTGATAGTACAGCTCCCCATCTGCAGCAAGAATATACGTAAGCGCCAAATTCGCATTAAATGAAATTGCTGTTCCATACTTGTATTCCATTCGTTCAACATGTGATGACACACTGTCAGGAGTGGTATCGTCATAGATTGCAAAAAATTGAGCGAGAAAATCTTGACTACGATCCAAAACCTCTCTCTTAAATGGCGATAGTTCTTCTTTGCCTTTCTGCTGCCGCATATCCAGCACAGCCCACGAATGCACAGCACGACAACCCATCTCATCCTCATAGAGTGACTGCTGAATAGGATAGCGCTGAAGCTGCTTCATTTCAGTAACAAGCTTGTTGGTGTCCTGCCGCAAGTCACGAGCTTCTTCATCGCTCATGCCAAGCTGCTCTTCCATATATTTTTTTATATCTTTGGCAAAGGGTCGCTGCATTCTGAAATCCATCATCCAATCATCCATTTCGAGAAACAATTCTCTTACAAATCCATTGGGCAGTACGTTTACGGTAGAAAGAAACCATTGGCGCTCTTCATCCGTATACGCCACAAACGCCATCAGAGAAAACTTCTGCAATACAGATTGCATAAACATCATTGATATTTCACTTTCTATTCCATCATCAAGTACTGCCGCTCTTGCCGTTTTTGCCTGAATAGCAAGAAGTATGATCGAGAGGTTATAGAGCGCGTGATAGGCATCTTGAAATGTCTTCCCGTAACAGTACTCTCGAATCAACCGATGAGCGAGCGCTTCATATTCAGAAGCCTCAAACACCTTCAGTGGAGCGCTTAATTTTTCTACAGCTTTTGCAAAAGGGATTTGATCGAATTTCCCCGTACGCGCCTCATGGGCAAGAGTGACAAGATGAGTATATTGTTCTTCAGTTTTATCAAGAGAGGGGTATACTTGTGTTCCCTCGCGCTTTGCAACTCTTGCTGATGCACGCCGTAATTCTCGACTAGTAAATAATCGATCCATATCCTACCTGCGTTTCCGCCGGATAAACTCCGGCTTTACGAGAATAAATTTCGGATCATCTCCATTTGAGATTTGCTTAAGCAACACATAACGATTTTTTACCTTCACGCGGCAAAAGCCTTTTGCCGTGAGAACATCTTCGGGAATTTTATACAGTGCTGAATAGGTATCAAAAAGTTCGACAGCTTCATCTATAATACTTTGTTCTTTTTCGCGCGTTTGTCGATCAAGCGCGTTGAGCGCGATCGGATAGGATCGCCCATTAATGACAACCTCGTCCATAATCCAGCGGGAATCCACAAGAGAATGATCGTTTTTTTTGATTTGAAGACCTGCAAACTCTTTGCGCTTGAGAAGACCGACAAACGCGTCAATCGGCGCATACGACACATCTTCGCGTTTTTCCAAAGTGATCACGTGCGCGCCAAACACGCCGTCATTTTCGGCACACCCCGTCATCGACTCGATAACATCGAATCCAAACATCGCTGAAACAATTTCGCGAAACCGTATCGGATCCTTCAGTTCATAATTGTAGTTGAGCGTAATAACAGTGCGCCCGCCGATCTTAACCAGACGATTGATTTCTTTAAGAAGTTCGATTGTTTCCGTCTGAAAAGCCCTGCATTCCGGTGTATAGTGAAAAGCAAGACTGCACGCGACATAATCAAATGATTGGGTTTCAAGTCCTGTATCCAAAAAGCTGCCGACAACGGTTTTCCCCTTGGCGTTCTCAAAATGCTTCTCATTGAGATCAAGACTTGTAACTGCTTCTTGCTGCGCTTCGGGTAGAACACGGCGCAACATTTCAGGACCCGATGCCAAATCGAGTATGGCAAGATCTGCAACATTTTGTTCCCTCTCGCCTATCGAATTTTCAATGATTGTGCCAACCATGCGATTCATGTTTGCCTGGTAGCAACGATTAGATAGGCCCGCATACCCTCGCGCATACGCTTCACCCCGTGTTTTAAGCATGTTCTTAAATCCTTTTTCGCCGATATGATACATTTGCTTGAGAATAGACATAAGCTCACCGCATTGCGCCAAATGGAACGTTGACAATTCTTCACTCAATTCATCATCTTCTTCGTCATTTTTCGCATCCATATGAAGAAGGCGGCGCTGTTCCTCGGTAAGTGGAACGCCATTAAGAAGACGCTCGATTGCCTCGTATTTCATGCGGACATGCGCATATACGCCTTCTTCGATGGTGCCGGGACAGCGTAGCATTTTTACATGAAGAGTATGCTTGCGCGTACAGCGATTAGCGCGTCCCACTTGCTGTAAATATTCATACTTTGTCCATGGATGATTGTAGGTCACTACTACTTCGGCTCCGGAAAAATCAACACCAACATCAGTCGTTTGTCCACTCGCAAAAATAATTATCTTATCCGGATGAGAATTGAATCGCCGCTGAATATCCTCGCGGTCTTTTTGACTTGTACTCGCATCAATCACTTCTATCACAACATCGGCTGGCAATCCCAGCCGTTCAATGATGGTCGTTTGGTATTTGCCTTTTCTCAAAATGCCATCAACATAACTATTTGTAAAAACAAGAATCTTATCATGGCTCTCAAGCGCGGTTCTCAATTCCATTCCAAGAGCTTCTACCATGGATGCGGGAAATCCCGGCGTAGGTTCAAAGATTTCGGGATTCATAAGAAATTGCCGCATGGCGATGATTTTTTCCGTCGATGTAAACTGATCGTCATCAAGAAAGACTTGATTGTAGATCGCTCGTTCTTGCGGAGATATCTGTACGCGGATCGGAGGATGTTCGATGACGGGAGCGATATCCACAATTTCGGAAAGCTTTTTCATCTGCATGCGCGGTATCAGAAGATTACGAAGTTCAATAACGCCGCCCTTGATGATTCTCTGGATGAGTTGCTGGTTATTTTCTTGTTCGAATTTTTCGGGATAGAGCGCTTTGAGTAAAAACGCCACATCGCGAACTTTGTTTGGTACCGGCGTACCGGAAAGCAGTACGACATATTCATTCTCGCCCTGAAGTTTGTTCATTAAACGCAAAGCGGCACGAGACTGAACACCCTTGGAAATTTTTTTGAGTTTATGAGATTCGTCAAGGATAACCATGTCATAGGGCAACTTCACGAGAAACTCATTGTATTCGGGACGAGCCATGCGCCCATGCGAAATGAGAATATAGTCATACGCGTTGCTATCAATCAGAGCAAGCTGCAAAGAACTCTCAACAACAAAAACACGGGGCTTTTGTCCTTCTTTAAAATAACCCTTCAGCGAGCCGTCGAGACGCTTTTCATCGGAGAGTAAATATTCTCTCCATGTCGCTATGACATTGGACGGCGCACAAATGACTGCAAGCTTTGCTCCGAGATATTCCTTTGCAATAATTGCCGATGCGCTCTTACCGCCGCTCATTTCGTCGGCGATCAGCATGCGCTTATTTTCCATAATATCTTTGATATTGATCCTCTGACTCATATCGGGAAATGCCCGATCAGGAGAAATATGATCGACGAGACGGTCCGGTTTTTCAAAATGATTTGCAAGCGCTAGATAATATTCCTCGACGGCATTCCAAATCTCTTTGACGGACTCATTCTCCAGAGCGCCTTCTTCTGACAATGCACATGCCAAATCATCAACGGCAGATTTCACCAATAGCGCTTCATCGCTCTGCTTGTCGTATCGCCTTCGTTCAAGAAATAATTCGAAGCAGCGGTAGCGCAGCGTTTCATACAAACACTTCTGATTATCAGGGTCGGATAAATGCTTTCCCGCTTCCACCACCACATCGGGACGAAATCCTCTGCGTTGCACAAGACAGTCGCCAAGATAGCGTGGAATGATTTTTTCCACTTCACCGACTTCAATGTCTTTGAAAGCAGGACGCAGACGAAAGATAATATCCACGACGCGTGACGGACCGAATGCGGCAAGAAGTTTATCGAATGTTTCTTGGTCAATCGCAGTTCCGTCGGCGAGTTCTTTGAGATACGCTTCAAGATCGGGGATTTTTTCTTCGGGCGTTTTCGGTTCTGGAGCTTCTTTTTCGACATCGCGGAAAAAACCGATCTCGGTAAGAACCTTAACTACTTTCATCACGGGATAAATAATAACTACATCTCCTTCAGTATTGACGGCCTTGCGATGTTCGATCTCAGGGGATGCAACATGAGTATCAAAAATCTCGTCGGAAAGATGGAAGGTTTGTTTGAAAAAATCACGTGACGCATACTGTACCTTTTTGAAGATGATCGCCTCAAGTGGATTTTCAAGAACGATATCCTGTCCGCGGCGCAAAATACCATGCTCCAAAAATAGGCGATCCACATCCCTTATGGGATAGAGTGACAGCGCATCGCCATCCTTTGTTCTGCCATTACGGCGGTCCGATTGAGGAATTTTTTTCAAAAGCAGCATGAGCTTGAGCGTATTAAGACCGACTTGATTCCGATAGAAATTCATGGATGCATACTGGCAGCCATCACTATCGGCGACAACATCATCAAGGCGCTCAATTGTAAGGGTGCCGTTTTGTGATGATGCTTCCGTTGTTTGTTGGGGAGTTTGCATAGGATGAAATTATTTAAAAAATAGGGCCCCTGCAGCGCGGAACTGTTACGGGGCCACTGTGGTTGTTTCGCTCAATCCTTTCGCTTGAGCTTGTAGGGAACGAACTTCTCTGCCGCTCCGAGGGCTGTCGCGATCTCGTGTGCCTTGGTGAGAGTTTTGCCGTCGATGGTGACGGACGCCAACTTCACTACGCCGCCTCGCACGCGGATCGTTGGGATCAGGTACTGCCCGAAGAATGCACACACCAGGGTGTCCTCTTCGGCTGCCATCACCCCCCTTTTCCAGGAGGCCCCGATATCCTCCTCGGGGAATGGGACGACTGCCTCGACGTGGAACCGAACGCCGTTCACCTTGAACGTGCGGCCGACCACGTCGTGGTCGAACTTTTTGGCCATTTCAAAGGCCCTCCTTATGCGCGCCATTATAGCACAAAACACCCTTTCTGTCAAGAGTGCTTGTGCTTAAAATGCTATGGTTATAATGAATTCTATGCTGCGTGAGGCAACTCTCGCTGAGGAATCAGAATAAGCGCCTTCATGGTATCCTTCCCTTTTTGGTAATCACCGATCTCTTCTATGGAAAATGTTATCCTAATCTGCCGCTGGATACGCTCTATCTGCTTGGAGAGTAGTTGATGCGTTGTTGATTCTCGAGCTTCAAAATAGATAGGCATCATGTTTCCCTGATCCAGATAATTTTTTTGATAAAGTTCAAAAAACGCCTTGATAAGTCTTCCTCCAACAAAAGGATTTGATCGATCTGATGCGAGATCGCTCACATACACGATTGGTTGTTGATAGAGTCGATGATCTTCCACCCAAACATCCTTGTCACTTTCTGTTAATCGCCCTTCGTAGGCAAGGACGTATCCTCGCGTCTGACCTGATGAATCAGTATATTTTACACTGAGATTGGGACGTCCCTTAAGTTCGTTTGTAATATCCTTTGCGATAAGTGCGTTTTCGATATTATGAAGATTCACTATAAGCTCCTGATTGTCTTTATAAATCTTTCCTTCAAGATAAGCTACTTGAAGAGTATCTTGAAAGGTTAGGTAGTCAATCCCTTTCTCTTCGATAGGAATATGTATGCGTGATGCGGGACGATCTTCATGAATTATTTTTTTCTGCGAAGCCGGAATAGCTATTGATGGTGTGAGGAGATAAACATTTTCGCCGGTCTTATCTGAATAACTCAAAGGCGCGAGCGGAACAAAAGTATTTGAGCGCTTTGGCAATGTTGTCATGGTATCCGTATATCCCATGCCGATCGGCATATGTATACCATGCAATCCAAGATCCGGCGCATAACGAACAAGATATTCAGCAAAAAAATCCTTGTATATTTTTTCAATCGTCCACAGTGAGTCTGTGTCGGTTTTTACATTGGGAGCGATTTCGATATTATCCGCAGATAGATAACGCTGTGCCGTGGAAAGTACTTGTGCCGGGATCACATCGCAAATATGCTTCCCATGGCCAATACCATCCATTACCGCCGGCACCGGCATGCCAACATCTGCGTCCTTGGTCAAAAGACTCTGCGCAACCGTTCTCCACACGCCGTCAGAGCGCCGACGCTGTATGGTAAACATTGCGTCAATGGGATTGAACATATAGACAGCGTTCTTTCCGGAATCAAACGACATGCAGCACGCCGTATCATTGCCGGCCAAGACGCCCTGTGGGTCGCTTTTTGCATTGATCTTCGCCCGATACGCTTCGCGGACTCTCCGAGTAATACCAATACGCTCATCATAGAGAATCGCAGAAAGTTTTGCGACTAATGAATCGTTCAACGAAATCGCAGCATCATTCAGATAGGCGCTAAGATTCACGCCCTCACTGCGTGCCGCTTCTGAAAGTGCATAATAGAGCGCTTTGGGCGATTGCGCTTCCCCTGAAATATGATTTTTTCGTGCCCCCAACGCACGGATCATAGTTGATCTTAAATTTTCGGGGACATCATCAAGTTCATATTCAATAGTAAAAGGCGGGAATGCTTGCAAACGATCAAGAACTCCTCCTACCAATGCATCACGAAGCTCGGTGGCAGTAAGATCAAGATTGGGAATATCCGTGTAGTTTGAGGGTTTCTTTCGCTCATGCACACTTTCATCTGCATGGCTGTCGTCTTTGCTCAAAAAATCTTGGGGTTTTCGCCAAAACAGCATGATGTCCTTGATGGATACATTGCTTGTGGGATGAAATGCAAGAGTTTCGACAAATTGATAAAGCTTACTTTCTCCATCGCGGCATTTCAGCTCCTGCAGCTCTTTCAGAATCGCAGTTTGGCCGATAAGATGGCATAGCTCGGCATACTTTTTCAACGACTTCCATGAAACAAATACATCCTCCAGCGACGAGAATTGAGATGCAAGCTCTGCCAGACGCGGGATAGTTGCATACTGCTGCGCTTGTTCGAGTATGTCACTGCAGTTGGGATTAAATGATGATGCGATTTCATTCAGCTTGTGATGTGCGCTTCCCTCATCGTAGTGAGAATCATCCATGGCAACCTGCCGTAAAATACGTCCGAAAAATTCATGTGCGGATAAGCCTGCTGTCTTCACAAGCACGATGATCTTATCAAATGCATAGAGTGCATCATGGCGTGAAAGATTGTTACGGTCGATGTAAAAAAACATTTTGCCGTAGCCAAATAGCTGTGCGCCAGTTTCAAATCGATGCGGCACCAGATTTTGAGAAACGGTATCATTCCATTCCTGCATTTCTTTTGAATGATTATGCAGAAGTTTAAAAAGTGATACATATGACTGCTCGCCTTTCTCACGAAATCCTTCCAATGAAGGAAGTGTATGCCCGCTTCGAAGCAGATAGAGCCCTTCGACGGGAAATATATGAATCGCATGGCAGATCGCAAGATCATCCTTTGTAAGAAACGGCCCTCGATCATTGCTACTACTCATACCATTATAAAGCTTCCGATCGTACTCCGCTATGCGCACAAACTTGGAAAGCGTATCGATATCATAGAGTCCCATGTATTTCCGCAGCCAGACAGGGCATGACTCGATCTGGTCCGACTCAAGCGAAATGGCGCCATCGACAAGATCATAACGAAGCAGTTTTGAAACCATATCGGTATCCGGCTTTGCCAAAGCATTATTGAGCGCCGTACGCGCCGTCATACGCCATTCGTCGCGCGAAAGCCCCAGCTCATCGCACATAGGTATGAGATAATGAAGCAAATCATATTCAAAACACAGCTCGACAATAGTAAGATTATCCACGCCAAGCGAATTTAAATTTTTGATATAGCGCCGCAGTTCTGTTTGCACTTTTTCATTATCAATAGAGCCATCTTCATCTCCGTAATGATCCGGCGCACTTTCGATATCCTCCGGCAAGTAAGCAATGTATTCGCCCGCGGCAACTTTAAGCTCATCGGATGTAAGGTGAAGCCTGAAAGCGATTTCATTGGCAGATTCTTCCTCACCATTGATAAGCATCTTGCCGACAGCCCGTGAAAATGAACTGATCATTGCGTCTCGAAGTCCGTAGTGCTCCACAACTTTAATAATGGATTGTATGATTTCATGGAAGTCGGATTCTCCGTAATACTCATCGAGTATCGAGTCAATTGCGTCACGAACATTTTTTTCAATTCGTCCGGTAGTTTCAATACCATAGGCGGTAGCCATAACAAATGATCTCTCAAGATCTTTAACGACATCACTTGATAAGGGATAGGCAATAAGTTCGGCTGTTGTCAGAATATGGTGCTCTATCCTCTCGACGAGCTCTTGCCGATCATGGGGCGCGAGAATATCCCGATACACCGCGAAAAGTTTCGCACTATCCTCATATTTATATTCCGCCCATTCCTGATCAAAGATCGTTTCCAGTATATCGCGTACTTTTGCAGATTGTTCGGGATCGGAAAAATACTTCATTGCCGCTTGAAACGATGTCATCAGTTCCGTCGCATACGCATGTTTCCAATCGGCAAGAGCGTCAATGATAACCTCGACAATTTCTCCGGTCACATACTCTTCATCAATACGAAAAATATCTTGAAACAACTGGATAGTACCGACCGATGTCTGCCGCCTACATGCCTCACTGAACAAATCCTGCGCAATCTCCTGTATGCGCGGATCAAGTGCAGTACTGCCGATCAACGGCACGGTATTCAAAAATTCGATTATTTTTTCAATTAAATCCTTCCCTTCATTGCGCAAATAAAATGCAGGCAACGCTTCGCGAGCGGCATCCTGCACCGCTGAAATTCTCATATCGCTATCTGAAATATCATGGCGTTCCCGCAATTTTGCCACCGTACTGATATCCCCTTTTCGGATCATTACACCAATGCGATTCAGCACTTCCGTTTTATCCGGCTGGAATGATGGAGAAAAACCAGTGTTTTCAACTCCTTTATTCATACATGCTTATTTCGTTGATCGCGCAGATTGTTTTTTTGATATACTTTTTTTGCGCAATGCATGCAGGGCGGCAACAATACCGCATGCGCCGATGCCGGCAGCCAGCACGAGAGGAAATGCCATGTCTTGTTTTTCTTCTTTCCGATTATCAGATGATTCCGGCAAACCCGTGAGCAAATTGACATCGAGCTGTGTCCGATGAAGAGTCCAAAGAGACTCCCATACTGAATCAAATGCACTGGGGTTTTCTTGTATAATACGTGGTAGCGCAACAAATATTTGCTCGTCGCTGGTAAATACTGAAGTGCGATTATAGATAATACCATAACGAGTGGGATCCTTCCGCACTTCTTCGATAAAATACTTTCGGATCCACTGGCTAGCGCGATGATGGGAGAATGACATCCTGTCACGGTTTGAAATAAGATAATTCACAAACTCAAACAAGGGAAGATTTTTTTGTGAAGAATATCTCAACGACGATAGTATTGCATCAATTTCTTCGTGCGTACTTTCATTCACTGACAGAGCAACGAGCGCGTCGCCTGTTGCTCCCTGCTTATGGATGACAAACGAATCCTTAAACCCTTTGTCTTTTGAATTCACGAAATGGCCCAATTCATGGGAAACATGCGATTGATCAATATCATTTTCCACAGGTTCGGTACTCCGAGAAAAAAGATCTTTCAGAACAAGCATGCATATCAAATCATTGCGCATGTTACTGTCTGGGGGCAATGAACGTGGCTCGCCAACTACGCCATCAAGTGTTTGCTCTATGAATGATGCTGCCTTGTGCCACACCAAACGAGTCATTTCATCTGCCTGATGTGAAACAAATATGGAACCAAACCGCATACTCGCCATTTCTCCGGTACGCTTCGTGCTTTCATGCAGCGGCTTGCCAAGATATAAAACCGGTGTTCTGACAGGTACGCCAAAAATATTCCTTTGAAGCTGTTCTTTTTTTATAATTGGATAGACGTTGCTGCGCATCTCAAATGCTTCGGGCGCATTTGAGTCGCCATACGTAACCATCTGCTGTTCTGACATCAACCATGAGAAAGCAAGCTCTCGAGGAACATCAGTTATAAGTGTTTTAAAAAATGAAGCGTCAGAATATGTTTTTGGAAGATTTGGCATAACGCCTTGAAAAGCATGCCACGCCTTTTTCCAAACACTGCGAAGCTCGCCTGAAGATGGAATGCGCGAAACTTCCTCTCTGCGCGCATACAGGAGTGAATTATTCTCAGCTGCTCTTCGCATGCCATAGAGCTTACCGATTTCAACATCAAATTTTTGCAAAATACCTGCAAGGCGCTTACCTCGTTGGATATCACGCGGACTGTCTGGATAAAAAACGGTTTGTTCTTGAGAACGATCTTTTTCATTCCTAACAAATGTCACAAGCGCCGGAATATCCTGAATATTTTTTTCTGATTCGGATGCAGTAGCCGGCCCTCCAGACAACAGAACGCTCGAAGCGACAACTCCTGCTTCTATTGTTTTTCGAAAGAATTCTAATGAACCCATAATGGTGTAGGTTAACGTTAATCAAATATGCGATTATGTGCGCGATTATAGCACAAAACACCCTTTTTGTCAAGAGTGTTTTTGCCGAAAACGTTATAAATATAACGAAAAGTACCATTGACAGGAGCTGTTCTCTATGCAATACTGGTATTTATGTCACTTGTACTTTGTCGTGGAAGTCAACCAGGATTAGCGGTTAAAACCTTCGCGCTTGGCTTAATGCGAAACATTGTCATAATCAATAATGATGAATCGCAGTCGGAACTTGAGATGTCGGATGTGATGCTCTTTGCCTATAGATTACTCATGCAAAGTCATCTTCTTCCGGATGATCCGCGCTTATTGCTTGTGCGACATATCCGATCAATGCATGTTGTCCCAGGATACAATACCCCATTTGTACCGTATGCGTCGCCAATGCTTGATGCACTCGGTAGGCACACATATACCAGAGAACTTCCTGTTGTTATCGTCGATCAAGATGGAGACTTTGTTTGGAATGAGTCATCCCATTATCTCCCTCGGCGACTGCAGGGACAAGAAGATCTACCACTCCCTGATCGCATCGACGACCAGGAAACAATCCCACATGGCAACGTTCAAATACATGTTGGATCGTATCGCATGACGTTTGAGGACTTCATCTGCATGATCGACTACGTCCTCACGAACAGCGACCTCATGCCCGCGCATGATCCACGAATACAATTCGTGAACTGCGTCAAAAGCATGGTCATCGTCCATGGGCGATTGCGGACATCGGCTCTACCGATCTGTTGATTACTCACCTACCCCACCCCTTACTGAGGTGGGATTTTTTTATACAAAAAAAGACCCGTTATACCGGGTCGAGGAGGAGCTGTGTCTGTGTCTGCATCAGTCCGCCTTTGAGCCACGAAGTATCGTAGCCGATCGAAGCAAGAAGAGCTGATTGGCGCTCAAACTTGGTTCCCATTTTTTTCACATGGCGTTCCCATAGCTCTGGCTGTCTTTCCCTATCGGGAACTTGATACCGCTGCCTGCCATCTCCCTGGGGAAGGACCGCAGCAAGGCAGGGACCGAAGTATTCGACCATGCGTGCAAGAGGAATCATTTCTTCTACGCCCGCAAGGTGGTAGTACACGTCTCCTTTATCTTGATGCCATCCACGCATGTAATGTGCTTCTCGATCATCTCGTGGACGTGCTGCGCGCAAGTCGAGCCCGCCGACCGTCATGAGGGATAGGAGATCCCAAATCATGAATGTTCCGGAAAGCCGCCCGGCAAGCACGCTTTCTTCAAGTTCGTTAAGCGCAACACCGACGGCCCGGGCGCCTAAAGCGAGCTTATCGATCATAGCATCAAGCGTATCGAGGCGGACGTATGAGTATACTTCAGGGGACATGGTCATGGTATGTGTCATGCCGCTCTGCAGTTGCAGTGCAAACCCATAATTACCAAGTCCGCAGAAAATATCTCCGAAAGGAACCTCTTCGATGTGTACATACTCATGATCGCCAAATGCTTCAACCATTGCAGAATACGTATGTCCGCAGTCAGTGTCGGGATAACGCTTATCTGCATAGATGAGAATATCCACTCGAGAAAAAATACGACTCTCATCTTTGCGAATCGTCTCAACGTTTTCAAGCGTGTTGCGCATAAGTTCAACGCGGCGCATAACATCGCTTTCCTTGGTTGCGAATGTTCTGAGAAGAAGTCCAATGCGATTGTTATCTAAGAATGAACGGATAGAGTCAAGACTCATGCATTTTATTTACCATAGGACCATATTTCAGTCAAGGCCATGTACTTCTCTGACAGACTCTGGTACTATCCTATTTATGTTTCGTACATTCGACATTTGGATGCAGTTCTCATGTGGCAATCAACGTTATGACAAGGGGATATAAACTCTCGGAAAAAGAACTCTACTTGGTGACACAGCAGACTGTTGACCTTATCGCAGGTCTGCGCCACTTGCGCGATGCGCTTGGCGAATGCACACATAAACACCGCTCCAAGCTTTCATGTGCTGAAATTGAAGATAACCTCGGACGAGCAACAGAACACCTCTCTCAACTCGACGATGGGGATGGTAGTAACCGCAGATATGGCGCACTAAAACGAGGGATGATCGACTTTGCGCAGCCGCTTATTAAGTTGGCAAATGACGGGAACTCTGCGGCAATTCGGAAAAAGAACGCCATGCTTGCACTTCTTGAATGTGAAGTAGCCGGCACATTCATGCCACTTCGGCTTCTACTTGCATTACGATTGCCATTCAGCGAATCAACTATTGTAGTTCTTGAAGCTTTGAGAAGTATCCAGAATGAACTCCTAGAACAAGGGGATCGGCGCTATTTCGACCATGATGTTTTTTCGTATCAGTCAATGTCGCAATGGCTGCACGATATTCCCTCGCATACGCGAAAACATTTATGGAGACGGCAGCGATCGGCTATTGAAACACTCTTTTTGTTTTCGCACAGAAATAATGCAAAACGCGCAGCCGATGCATGCAGCAAATGGCAGGCATACTGCGAACCGGAGCGCTCCCCCAATCGGAATGGCCACTCTTTAGGTGGCGGATTTCATTCCTTCATAAGTATTTGAAATGTCCCTTCGACCCGCTCAAACTATGCGGGTTTTTTTATTTTCTTTGTCAAAAAAGGTTGAATAACACTTTCGATATCAAGCTTTTTACTCCATCTCAAAATATACTTCTTATCCAAAATGCCTCCGGAAATAGCAAATATTGAGGCGATGTCTTCTTGTTGTCGTGTTGATTCAGATTCTTTACTCCATAATGCTTTAATAAGTATGAGATCTTCTGGTGCTGTAAAATATACCTCTTTACCAAGAATAGCCTTCGGTATTTTCCGCCTTAAGCGCTCTTTATCAAAAGCATCATTTTTTAAAACCCAAAAATCCACTTTCATTCCCGTCGTACCGTCAATAAAATTAAATTCACCATGATGCAAGATTGCCTCATCAATCATTGAAGAGTCAATATATCCTTTCTCTGAGAGTCTGCGCAACGATGCTTCAAGAAGCTCTCCTTTTTGAGAATCAAGTTCAACTACAATATCAATATCCGCAGTAAAACGCGGCCTTCCCCACACAAAAACCGCCATGCCTCCAGTTATAAGGTATGGTATACTCAAACCATCAAGAATTTCTGTGATATCGATCAATAATTGTCGTGGATCCATTTGATCCATAAAATGTCTTTTCAAAATTCAGCTCTCGACCTAAATACCACAAGCGAATGCCAAATGCGAACCGTTCATCTGCGGACATCTTTCTAATCAGGGAATCTTGTATTTCCTGTCCTGAGATTTCTTGAATATTCATGCATATACTATAATAAAAATACCACTCACAGTCAAGCTGCTCAGTGCGAATTCAAACTCATCAAAAAGATCTTAGTATAATGAAAAACCCCGCGAAAGGCAGGGTTAGGAATGTACTGATGTTTCTATGACTACGTAGTCAAATGTTCTGTGTATGCACTCGCGTACATACTCTGACTTGCTGAACTCCCAGGTTGATGCGCGCATCACAGGACTCCACTTGATTGCCGTCACATGATGGAATTCATTGAGTTCAAAATCAAAATGGAATCCGACAATTCTCTGGTCCATAATAGATGGGAGCACCTCGCGTACCACACGGGAAACAACCGGATTGGCACGGGATTGCAAAACACATGCCCCATCCAATGACCAGTGCGAATGATCCATTTCTTCGGTAAGACGCTTCATCTCTTCGTCGGCATTGATTGCGCGCTGTATTTCACTCACTACTCCTTCAATGGGTATTGCAAACACATAGTGTTCTTTCCACTCCATTGCACAACATCCTCCGATACTTTGAAGCGACTGAATGGAGGGGTGAAGTGTAGAAAGATCATCAGAAAAATCTGCGAATATCCGCGTGCCATAACAACCCTGAGGGACTCTCAGGTGCAATGTGCCGTTCTGCGCGATTGCATATCCCCCATGCTTTCTGCCAAGTGTTTGGTGTTCGAGCACATTCAGCGCATTGCGATACGGCATCAGACGCTCAAGAAGGTGTGTTGCCTGTATGACGATTGACTTGTTGGGAATATTCAAGATGCAATCTTCCATGCATTCTGCAAGATCGCCTGCCCTCCACAGAAGGGACTCGTAACCTAGGTACACGTTGGACCAGGTTATGCTATCGAGTTCGTATTCAATAGGATGGCGCGAGAGATACTTCACATACCCTGCAGAAAACAGAGCTTGAGCAAACTCAGCGAAGGCAATGCGCAAAGATTCGTATTCAACAGCATACTGAACAAGATTAGCTTCCATGATGCGGCAACGGTGCGCCATATGGTAATTCATTTCAAGCTCATTGAAGTCGAGTGAAATCGAATTTCCTCTATGCTCATGCTTGAGCGATGCTCTTACGGGCACCAAGCACGGCAGACGCCCTGCTGCAACGTGACATCCAAGGTAGGCCTGCTCGAAATAGAGATCAATGATTGCATCCGGCACAACTAGTATGGGTTGAAGTACAAATGCCGGAAAATTAGATATGAAAGAATGATTTTCCACCAATGCGCGTTTCATGTTTCCAAGGATTTGCTTTTGATTGTCTAGAATGTCAGCAAGTGTATGCATAATTGTAAAGATCGCTGTTCTAACGTAACGACATTTGCATGCCGTGTCAAATGTTGCTCTAACGCCTCCTTGACTTTCTTTTTGTAATCACATGGAGAGCGATCCACAACACATCCCTCGCCTTGAAGGATTTTTTTAAAAAAACCTTCGAGTCGAAACTCGAAGGAATGGTGGTGGAATCAGCCTTGTCCGCGCAACGCACCTGTGCGCATGTCGAAATATTCTTGCACGGTCATCACAAGCTCGGCAGCAGGATCGAACCACGCGAAGTTGACAGCAACCCTCCTCCCTTTGTCAAGATCAGGATCGTTGTCTACGCCATGCCGCGTTGCATGAATCTTTCCCCGACTCATGTACTGGAGTGTTTCTCCGGCATTGGCCGTAATGATATTGGGGGTCATCTGGATTGCAACCCACTTCCCGCGCGACGCATCATACGCTTTGAGACCTTCAGCGCTTGCGGAGCTCACCAAGGCAATGGCTGCCATATCGGTGTGCTCGCGATTCCGCACAGCTCCTTGGGGAATATCTGATAGCGTGTTAAGGGCGGGATAGTCGATGAGGCGCGTGAACAAGCTATCTGTACGGCGGTGTTGGGTATAGGTACCATGAGGCAATCCGGCATAGATCGCCGCCATTTCAAGAATGGCATTGGCATCGTCATTTACCGAGTTGCGGTATTCCAGGATAGTTGCTCGAAAGCCGGGTACGTATTCGTCAGAAACCCAGAAACGCTCAGCCTCCGGCTCACCGCGATGCATGGCGGAATCGATATCATAGAGCCGCTTGATATCCGGCACACTCGATCCCGCAGCTGTCTCACAATACAACGGTCCGTATCCGCGCTTCAGCACATGTTCCGAACTGTAGTAGCGCATAAGCTCTTCATCATTCAATGTGAAAAGTGTGTCGAGAACAGCGTAGAGACGCGCATAGAGTGCCGGCGAGAGAGGGCTTGAAATCTGCACAAAACCCACTCCCTCATAGAAGGCTTTACCAACGCGCTCGATGCATGCCGTACGGTCAGTTGCATTCCCCTGCTGATAATCCCTATGGACATCAATGACGATAGATTGCATATCGGGCATAGATACTTGAAAGGACATACCACTACTCTAGCCGATATATTCAAAAAGAAAAGGGCATGTAGCTCTTGACAGAGCACTACTCTTTCTTACCCAGAAAAATTTTTTCCAAATCTTCCGCAATTGCTGGAAAATTCTCAAAATATTCTTTTTTTGAAATGTGGTCCGAACTATGGTATGACGCAAAATATTCACGCCTATGGGGAAACGATGCCATAGTAAGACTCATGACTGCAGAAGCAATAAGCGCGATTTTTGATCGCATATGGATCTCCTTGATTTCCGCCTTGCGCGCAGGATCACGATATTCAATGAGGCGCTGAAGGCGTGTATCCATAAGCGAAGGGTTATTATGTGGATCATGCTGACTTCCGGTAAGGAGCATATCAACCATGGCAAGCGTATCATCAAAATCCGCTTCGCCAAAATCAAGCATGAGTCTCTTGCGCTCCTGATCGCGGTCAAATCGTATCTTCACGCCTTCATACTTAAATGAGATGCGAGCCTGAGCGCCTTTGATTTCCTTATCAATCTTCGTATTCTCTACTCCTCGAAAGAGCATGTCCATGCCGTTGCGAAATCGAATATCATAGTTTCCCTCAGACGGCATCCTCTGAGATTTTCCATCAAGTGCATGGCGTACCGCCTTGAAATACGTTTCCAAAAAACGAAGAAATTTTGTAATATCCGAGCCCTTGAAATAAAACGGCATGGCAATAACGCCTTTTTCTGCAAGCTTTTCTGTTGCCGCATATGCGCCGCCAATGCCAGATATGTGCAGCCACGAAAAATGATCCTGAAATTTTTGATAAAACAACCTCATCTTTTCGAGATGCCGCCTCCGCTGTGCCGCATCTTTTACTTCAAACTGAAAATGTGATGTGAGTACGCCGTCATGCTTATATCCACTCTCCGGTGAAGAGGAGATATCATCGATTGTATGGAGAGTGGCGTGAGGAACCGTGTCCTGGTTATGCGCCTGAACAAACGCCATATTCATGGAGTCGACAAGAATCAGCTCGATCTCCTTACGCATGTCAGCAACGAACTCCTTTGTCAAAGGATGTGTCGAGCGCTCCTGTACAGTCTCCTCAATACTTTGCAGTGTCAGAAGTATCGCTTGTGCATGCTTGATAGCTGGCTCGTACCAGGATAAACACTCTCGTTTGTATTTTTTGGCATAATCCAAAAAAAACATATTCATGATGCCGATCATGGGGTGCAATTCACTGAGCCGCGAAAAAAAGCGTGAATATTCCGATTGTGATTCGAACGTTCTTTTCAAAAGATCTTCATACGACGCGTTTGTAGCTGTCTTATTGATCTTCGAAAGTTTTTGAAAAAAATGCATGTAGCGCCCTCCGAGGCCGGCGGTGTCTATGACCCAGGTATCCTGAATGTAGTAAAGCGTTATCCTATAAATGCAGCCGCTAAAAGGAGACTCCACTTCCATAAGATCCACTTGTCCGGGTATAGTAGGCTGCCGTGACCCGGATATGAGCTCATCTACACGACAATCAATCCTCTCAAGAAGGTATGCCATATCATTTTCCACCTTCAAGCCGCACTCAAGCATGTGCGGCGTATTCTGTCGCACATAGAATGTTGCAAGATGGTTGGGAAATCCCGGATCGCCGCTTGGTTCTTTCATCATATGAGAAAAGTAATATAAATAGAGGGCTCTCAATGTCGCGCAGATTATACCACAAAACACTGTTTTTGTCAACAGTCACACTACCCATGTCAACCCATACTTATGTTGACACAAAAATCGTATAGTATAAAATATGTATTGAAAGGATACATAATTTCAATACTATGAAAACGATGAATATTGTACTTAATAAGGCTATTACCTCCCGCCTCCAAAATGCGGTTAGTAAAAAGGGATATAATAATATCAGTGAGTATATCAGGGATCTCTTGCGAAGGGATCTCAATTTGGAAAGCAACGATAATGCACACTACGATGAAGGCTTTCTTAAAAAAATCTCACAGGAAGCGAGTAGTGATATAAAAAATAAGAAGATAAAAAAACTCACTTCACTCAATGATCTTTTGAAATAGCTAGATATGGATATCTATTTCTCTCCCCGTTTTAAAAGATCATTTAAAAAATACCTCTCCCCTTTTCAGAGAAACGTATGGAAAAAGATTGAGCTCTTTCGCATTGCTCCATTTCATCCATCATTAAAGACACATAAATTAAGTGTTGATCCACTGTGGGCATTCTCACTAGATTGCAAAAATAGAATTGTGTTTCAATTCCTCAAAGATGAATCTGTTTTACTTCTGAGTATCGGCGATCATTCGATCTACAGAAAAGGAATATAAAAAATGACACCCGGATGGGTGTCGAAAGATAGGTTAATGCACAATTGGCGCGAGTTGGATTTTCTCGCCTTTAAGCTCAACTCGTTCCTTGAGCTTCGCAAGTTCGGGAAGTGAAGCAACTTCGCCCGTGAGCCTTGCACACGTCATGATTATATCTACGTCGTTTGTCTCAAGGCATCGTGTCCAGAGTTTCTTTCGCGCCTCCTCGATTCCCGAATCGTGTGATGATGCCAGACCAGAAAAACGCTCAAGAATTGCGAATGAGGTGGTAATATCCTTGATTCCATGAGCATGCACTGCAACGCGTGCAAAGATACTATCAATTCCCTTCTCTGCGCCAAGCCGAACAAGTGCGCAAATAGCATCTCCATCAAGCTCATCTCGTTGCAAAGCAAGGCGCTGGTCAAGCTTGTCTTGCGGTAGTTTCACTCCTCTTTGAGCAAGACCCTCAAGAAGCGCTAGCGTCGGGTGCTTCTCAAATGCAAACTCAACAAGTGCATTCCTCCCTGCTTTACCTGCATGCTCCACACATTCAAGGAGAAAATCAACATCGGGAAGAGTAACGGTTGCATTTTTCGTGTAATCCAGAATGATAGCGTCGAATATCTTTGGTTGCTTGTCGATTGATGCAACTGAATAAGCAGCGCTGTATTGGCGTTCAGCAAGAAGGTGTCTTTGGATTTTGCCACGATATGCCGGCAGTCTCTGAGCAGCTAAAATGCATTCTTGGTTCAGTCCCTCCTCGAGAGCACTATCAAAGCACATTTCAAATTGATCCTCGCGAAGCGTAGGAGTATCAAGTCTCTCAATAACTTCAAATACTAGCTTAAACAAGCCCAACTGAATGCACTGCGACAGCAAAAGCTCCCAGAGGACTTTCTGCTGCAGCATATCCGCAACTACAAGCGCAAAACTTAGATTATGCATCAAACACTGATTAAAGAGCCTACGCAGTGTCCGAGAAGTCATCCCCGGGCATGCAATTTCAACAGCGCGGGCAAGAGACATCTTTGGATGATCAAGAATGAAGCATACTAATTCCTCTCTTTGGGCAACCGCCAAGGCAGAGAAATAGTGCATATCTATGTCATCGGATGCTTTAGCGATCATCTGGACAAGTTCTTCGCGCAGAGTAATAGAAAGAGAAAGAGTTAATACGCCCGTAAGCGTCATATATCCCGCAGGCACATTCTTCATGATATACCTTGCGATTATGTCGCATGTTTCTGTCGGCAAATCCTGCTTTACTGCAAGTTCGCATGCGTCAGAAAAACTCTTTGGATCTGATGCTGAAGATGATTTGTGATGTGCTAGCGCAAGGGCAAGGTGGCTGTATTCTTCAGTATTCAGTTCTCTTTGAAGCCAATGCTGTGCACACAATTCTGCATTTGGTACATCGCCATTGTTAAGGTACGCTTGAAGAAGTTCCTTCACAAGCCGCTGACGGTCGCTGGTGCTTGAAGTATCTTTCACAAACGCCAGTTAAGCACCTTTTTTAATACCTGTCAATATATCCACAGTTGAATCTCGTTTTATATTGCTATACTTACCGATACAAGGTCGAGTATCGTAATGTACACTTTTTTTATGTAAGATTATACAATTCTATGACATTTAAACAACTCATAGCATCATCCCTCGTTTCCACTTTTCTTATGACTGGTGCTCCTGTGTTTGCACAAGATGCCACAACAAGTACAGCTCCTTCTGAACAGACAACAACTGCAAAACCGTCTGCAGCAAATCGAGAGGCTAAGAAAGCCGAGATGAAAGCAAAGCAAGAAGCGCTCAAGGCAGATCGTGAGGCAAAGAAAGCTGAGATGAAAGCAAAGCAAGAAGCGCTCAAGG
>JBBTRI010000001.1:30878-120968 GCA_038065255.1 Patescibacteria group bacterium | reverse complement strand
GCAGATCGTGAGGCAAAGAAAGCTGAGATGAAAGCAAAGCAAGAAGCGCTCAAGGCAGATCGTGAGGCAAAGAAAGCTGAGATGAAAGCAAAGCGTGATGCAGTGAAAGCTCAAAAAAAGTCTCAATAATTTTTTCGACGTTCCCCGTCCATAAAACATCTCTCCCGAAGAGATGTTTTATTTTTTTTAATATATTCGTTGGAGCTTCCACTGGTAAAAAAATAAAAAAGACGGCTTTCGTATGGCCGTCCCTAGGGAAAATGAATGTACGTATGCGCTACTGCTTTGAGTATCTCCGAATGCTTGCCTACAAGCGCAACATGAAGGCGAATATCGTCGCCAAGAAGCGCCTCAAGTTGTTCCGGACTTCCAATTCCTTCATCATCTCCATCGCTGATAAGAAGAACTTCTGCTTCCTGAATACCTGCCTGCCGCTGACGAATATCTTCTACTGCGCGCTGAAGGGCCTTTAAGATATTCGTGCCGCCTTGGGTCAGGCCTCCATGAAGAATGATGTCGCAAAGACGTTCTGCTTCTTCGGGAGTTAAGGCTAGAAGAAGCTGATGCGGTTCACCATCGAAATCGCGATGATAGTATTTTGCACCACCATTGATAGCGCGATAGAGAAGCTTTACCATAATGCCACGCGCAACAATGTGGCGGGGCAGGCCACTCTCGAGCAGTTCCTTCATAGATCCTGAAACATCGAGGAGTGTATAGAGAATTTTGTCGATAACAACACTCTCAAACGCTTGCAGAACAAGTGCTTCATTAAGAACAATACTACGGTAGAAATCGTCATCATCCGCCATCAATTGTTCCGGAAGCATATCGGGAAACTGTGCAATATCCGTCATGGTCTGCGGTTCGATATCGCTCGTCGGATAATTTACTGCAACACGATTACTCCGCTTGTCAACATCGATATCTAGCGATACTCTGCTTGCCAATGATACAATTAATAGTTCTAGTTCGCCAATGCGACGTGCAACTTCTGTAACAAGTTGCGCATCATTGGAGTCGAGATATTCACCTCGTGCAACACCTGCGCACTGCATGAGCTTCTTACCAAGATCTTGATTGGTCTGAGCGACCTGTCTAACAAGCGCTTCCTTTCGCTGCTGCTGTGTGTTTTGTTCTTGTTTTTCGCGCCTCTCTGCATCCTTATCTTCTTTTTCATCCGACTGGGTACCATTACTACTATTACGAGAAGAATCAGGATCGGCCTTTGGAAGCTGTGGCAACTGCGACGGAAGAGGAATGTACTGCTTGGACCGTTGAGGAGGATGAAGAATATCGCGTACTTTCCTCCATAGCCAATAGCAGACTCCTGCAACACCAGTTATTGCAGTTGCTACTGCAAGTCCTTCAAGAAACATTACGCTGTGATTTTTTCTAACGTACTTGCCGAAATCTTATCGATTTGGGCAAGAATACGATTCTTTTCCTGTTCGGTTGACTGCAAGAGCGGCTTGATATCCGCAACTTTCGCACGAAGATCCTTGCATCCCTTCATTGTAGTTACAAGATCATCGCTGGTAGGATTCTGTGGCAGCTGGGGAACCTGCTGTTTGAGTTCGGCAAGAAGTTTCACTTGAAGTTCATCAATGTTTTGCTTCCGTGCTTCAACAGCCTTTTCGATAATTGGTTTTGCGACAGAATCAAATGCATCAATGTGGGCTTGTTCGCCTCCGGTGCATAGGCCCCACTTCACAGCATAGATATCTTCAAATGTAACTTCGTACCTGCCATAGAGTAGGGCATTCGCTTCGCAAATCTGCAAAAGACGACACCTCCGACGATCTGAAATTTCAAGAATCCCAGTGCCCATCTTTGCTTTGTATGCTTCTACTACATCATCATACACGACAAGAAATTCTGGATCATCGATTTGATTAGCATCAACGACAATACCAGAAATATGCTTCAGCTCTTCAAGTGTAAGCTTGACAGATGGCTTTTCGCCACTGAGATACTTCTCATACATTCTCAAGCGCTGTTCTTTTGTCTGCACATAGCCTACACGGCATTGAAAGAGGAATCGATCAACAACCGCACCTAATTCGGGTTTATTTTTCACTGTCGCCCGAGGATCTCCATTGGTTGATGCAATGGCAGAATGGAGCTTTGCCCATTCAAATTGCCGTCCGCGTTTGAAATGGCGTTCATTCAATACGCCGAGTGTTGCACGAAGAAGTGAATCATTCGCATCAAAGAACTCGTCAAGCTCTGCGAAATCAGCAACGAGAATACCATACTCAGGATTGTAGTAGACTTCACCTTGTTCGCGCATCTTCTTAGGATCCGGTACGCCGAATATGGAAGATTCGCTCAAAAACTTTGAGAGCTCGATCGAAAAGATTTTGCAGCCCTCAAATGCCTCGAAGATTGTATTTACAAGATCGCTCTTACCCGTGCCATAGGTGCCAAAAATGAGCACATGCTGGCGAGTGAGTAGAGCAAAGAGAATTTGTTGAAGCAAATGTGTCCTTGCCGGGAAAATAAATGACATCTGGTCAATGAGTTTGCGCAGTTTTGTGCCAATTTCTCCAATGCGTTTCAGATCAACTTTTTGCGGTTTCTTAGCAGTACGAATGATATCTTGTGGCATGATTGTCAATGTGCGCCATTAGTTTGGCATAATGTACGGAAAAGTCAAGGGTCGTCAGTTCTATTTTTAAGTATAAAAAAATCCCGAGACTGCGATAGTCCGGGATGAGTTATGTTGCGCCATGCGCTACATGGATATAGCGCCGACGATATCGTTTTCGATATTTTCGACCATTCTAATTACGGATGCGCGTTGGTATTTCTTAAATGATAGAATATACCAGATAACTGCGCCTCCACTCAATAAAAAGAACAACCACGAAGTATAGTAGAGGAGATAGGATGGATGCGCCTGCGAAGCCAAGAGCCGATCATATGCAATAAATGATGCAATGGCAGCAGCGAGAAGGTAGAAACAGAGTCGAGCAGTTGCCCCATGGCGGCGTATATAGGTATGCATGTAGGGCGCTGCATCGTCTACAACTTCCCGTAGTGTGCGCACTTCCAATCCCAAGCGCCATTGGGCGAGGTGGTAGCGCTGCTCGTCTTTGAGGCCGAGAAGTAAATATTCGTTAGCATCTTCACTGAACCACACCTCGTATCCGGTGTAGCCCTTGCCCTTAAGCGCGCGATTGATTGCGATAAGGATGAATCCGGGAAAAACATCTGTAGCTCCTTTTGGCAAATACGTTGCGGAGTAGACGCAGATCGGATACGCCCATTCCAGAATATTCAGAAGATTCTCTTGTGAGAGGGTAATAATGCCTTTCTGTGTTCCCTCGCGGCATTCGAGTTGAGCGAGTTGTGAAGGATCGAGTATGCTGTACTTGTATCTTGATTGCGGCAAATCTGCAATCTTACTCTCCATAAGATAGAACTATACAAAAAAGATCTACAAAAGTCAAGAGAGTAATTGACTATTTCATTCCTTCATCTATTGTTTCTTTTAATGAGCGTGTCCATTCTTTCCAAAGTACATTTATTGTCGTTTTATACTGTTACGAGCTTTTGCGAAGAAAGCTTTTGAGCGTCTGCGGGGTAAAAAGGGCATTCTTCATAATTGGCCTGCGATCGAGCGTTTTTAAATTATCCAATATACCTGGATACAGAGCCTCATACTGCTGGCACATTTGCGCAATGGCAGTGAGTGAAAACCATGGAAGCCATGATAAGACGCATTGTTTTATGGTAACGATCGTAGGTTCTCCGTTCTTGATATTAAAATCGCTTGTAATATCCGTTTCCAAAAGCTTTCCATTGGTAAGCATATTCCATGTCCCGTGACGATCGCCGCTCAGCGTGGATGGATGGATTGGATCGATAAATGTCGGCATGCGCATCTCATGCACGCGTGCAATCACCGGTATGCCAAGCACTTTTGCCGCAGCAACGCATTCAATGCCTTTTTGTATAAAAAAGATTGGTCGTTTCATGGGTCCGGAGAATTTCAGCAATTCAATATGCTCCGCTCCGTCCTGATCAAAAAACAGTTTGTCGAATGCTTCGGGCGTTGGGGAATCTGTGACGGTCCGAATGAGCCGAATAACATCATTCTTCTGTGCTTCGGGTATCCACGAGTCGCGATGCCGTACAAGAGAGCCGATGATATACTGCGATTCTACTTTTTTAAGTCCATAATCCATTATGGGAGATGGGTACTCTTTCCAAGATGCTTCAAAAAAGCTTTCCCCGGATATATAGCGAGTTTTCCTATCCTGATTTTTTTTATCAAAGTCCTTAGCACTCCATTCGCCCAGTAGAATATCCTGAATCAATATTTCCTTGTTGAATTTCGGATTACTGCACATTTCACGGAATCCGTCTGCAAGCGGCGTAAGGGCGCGACGCCGGAGAGCAGTAAGCGATAGTCTGTCTGTATGAGAAAAAGAAGCGGTATTTATAAAAGGATTCTCAGCATCAAGCGAATCGAGGATGCGGATAGCCCGATGAATGCAATCCATTTTTTCTTGTTTTTCTGATATGGCAAGGGAAGTTATTTCCCGATCGCAGATATCCAAGAGCTTACGCAATGACATACGATCATGCCGATCTGATGTTCTCATCCATATACGAAGGCTTTCATCAAAAAAAGCGGGGGTCATCTCCTGCGTACCTCCGCGATCAATGCAATGATAGCGCTCAAGAAAAAACTGTCGCATCGCATCCGCGCTGCCCATCAGTACATTCCGAATCAATGCTATCTGTCTTTCTTCATGAGCTTGTTGAAATTTCTTACCCCTATCAACGTTGTGCATAATGCTTTGCACGTCGCGAAGCGATGCAATATCTTCTTCACGAGGAAAGATAAACGCCGCAATGGATTTTGTCATATTTTCATCAAGCTCTTCAAAATAACGCACTATTTCATCAAGTGTTTCTTCGGAAAGCGATGGATCGTTTGCAAGAGACTGAAGCGTTCCCGGCAACACCGTGCGCAAAACATCCTGAATCGGCATCTGTTCAAGCGATTCTTGCGCATGCGCATCAAATTCTTTTCCTGCGATATGGAGTACATCAACGATGACCTGCTTGATGACCGTCTGTTTGCGGGAATGGACAATTTGTTCCGGCTGCAAGGGCTTGATTGCACGCATTGCATTTCCGCTTGATGGCGCCCGCACCGGAGGCTGTTCCGCTACGCTTGGTGTTGTATCCTCTGAAGGAGGCACTCTATCTGATTCCCCCATACTGACTGCAAGAAGTTGATTAAGTGATGGGATGAATTGCAGAGAGGATTCAGATACAGCAGGTAGTTGTCGCCCCTTCTCACGTCGCGCTTCAGTAAACTGCGTGCCAATCAAATCTTCAAACTGTTTTTGCCATCGCCCATAGGGACTTTCTCCATTCTCTTGGTGTTCGTCCTCCAACACCTGCTCTATTTCATCAGTTATTTCAAGACCGAGCTGCTTGCGTAAGCGGGAAAGTTTGAGCACCATGCGGGCGCGATAGGCCTGAACTCCGCGAATTTCCTCTTCAATGCGCTCAAGGGTAGCACGAACATCCTTTGCCCCTTCTTGTTCGCTCTTTGCTTCGGCAACTTTGAGATACCATCCCATCAGAAGAGCCATGAGTGTCGGCGCAAGCGATGCGGATGTTTTGAAATCAAGCGCCGATCCATGTGCCCCTTTTTGTTGAAAGAGTGTCGAAAACAAATGAGTGATTTTTTCTCCTGTACTCTTCAAAGCATGCATATCCAATTCCGACGATGCGTGAACACCCGCAAGCAAAGCTGCTGCACTCGCAAAACCCAATGGCGCCCATGCCCTCTTTTTTTCGCAGAGCCGCGCAAGGTCATGATACTCCTTCATTGTACTAAAGAGCTCCTCATGCTGCTTGGAAAGCTCATCTATATAATGAATGCGTTTACGAAGAAAGCTTAGTTGTTCATACTGAAGCTCACGATCGGGTGATCCATTCACATCGGGATGCGCCTTCTGCCGTATGCGGTATTTTTCTTCTTGATACTCGCGAACGCCAGCTGATATTTTTGAATACGTTTCTGTGCTTGCAAGCTGTTGCTGAAGCATTATGCCCCGCAATGAATGCAGTGATTTTTTTTGGGAAGGAATTTTTATAAAATACTGAATACTTTCCATCCCTTTGCGGCCAAAGAGTTGGAGACCAAAAAAGATCCCCGCTGCAGCAAGGCTATGTCCCCAATAGCCATATTCTCCGCGTTTAAAAAAACTCCACGTAGCGGCAGTTGCTCCAGTAAGCGCAAGAAGGGCGGCATTCACGCCTTTTGCAACTATGCGAGTGTCAATATTCATCCATGTTTCAAGAATATTTTTCTCGCGCCCTCTTGGTATGCCTTGTTTGCGATAAAAATCTTGCTGCGCCTGTTCTATTCGACGCACATAATCAGAGAGGCGCTGTTGGCGCTGCAGTGTTTTTTCTGGCACGCGCAGTACTTCATTCTGTTTTTGCGCTCCGTGCGATTCACCGGAAAATCCCATACAAGAACTATGCCACTGCGGCATCTCCGCGTGCCAGCAGATCCATTTCGTACTTCATAAAAAGCGCTTCTTCAGCCATCATTGTTGCAAATGTCGGAAGACTGCTTTGTGCAAGAAGTGCAGTAAAAGTATCTTCATCTTCTTTGCGAAGCGCATGCTTGAGCGGATCGATCACATCCAAAGGTACTGCATCAATAATGCGAGCAAGGACTCGCTGATAAATGATCCTAAGCAATGATTGAAGGAGTGCTGATTTCTTGGCAGGAGGCAGATGGGAAAGATCTAGGATATCAAAAATATTTTTAGCAATAATATCGTTTTGTTTTGATTTTGTCATACAACGTTCACTATAGAATATTGGGATGTTCTTGTCTATATCTTATACACCTATTCGGGACCACCTTTCAACCATTGACAAAAATGCCATTTTGTGCTATAGTTTTGACGTGAAAAAGGCAACTGTACCTTTCATTTTATGCTTAACGGGGTGCGCTTCAACGCTCCTTATGCCCCCTTTAACGGCACCTTCTGCATCGCCTACGCTTACTGCGAGTGGAGTGCCAACGACAACGCCGTCAATTTTTTCGACTCCTCAACCGACCACCACTCCCTCGTCGAGCCCTTCAGCGTCTGTGCCAAGCACTACGCCGACACCAACGCCAACTCCATCGGCGCCACAGGGCGTACTCGGTGTAACATTTGATAACGCTGTTTCACCGATTGGATTCATCAGCTACGGCGAAAAGAAACGTTTTGCCAGCTATCGGCTGACCATGTCTGGAGAAGACTTCACTATGCATAGCACAACCATCAGTTGGCGCAATGCAACTTCGCAAAATACGAGCCTGCTTAACGTAGTACTCTCCATAGGAACAGAATCAGTAACAACGTATTCGGTGGTTGACGCAACGCGATCGACGAGATCATTCAATCTCCTTCAGCTCTTGGCAAAGGACACTGTAAAACTACTCCACGTCGACGGTACTCTCGCCGATGGTGCGTGGCGTGGCGGCAGCAATCCGGGAGATAGAGTTTCGATTGCACTTCATGGCATAGGCGCCGTTGCAGTCCAAAGTGCAAACTCTGCAACGAAGGAATTTACTCCCCCGCTCATGAGCAATACCCTCACCGTAGTACCCTTCACCATTAGAACAAACTCCTCGTCACCTTCAGGCATGCAAACTCCCCAGAGTGCGGCTACGATTGGCATATGGGATTTCCTATTACCCACTCTGTCGGAAATGATAGTGCGACTCAAGGGCGTGCGTATCGGCATAAATGGTTCCGATAGCGGACCATTAAAGAATGTATCGCTTATGAACAAACGCGATGATACTTTACTAGGCGCTACGCTTAGCACGCTGTCTGTTGGGGCAACCGCAGACATAGCCTTCACGGTTACTATGCCACTCACTAACGATACTGTGGAATCCTTCAGGCTCCGCGCAGACACGACCAGCTATAAGCAGGCATCTCCAGGTGGCACTGCGTCACTGGGCGCATCCCTGATCGGCTACACACTCGAGGATCGCGCCAATCCCGGCAAAGACATATTCATAGATTTGAGCAGCGCTCCAGAGATAGCGCCCACGCTCATCTTCTAGTCAACCATAAACCGGCTCCGTCCAAAGAGCCGGATTTTTTTATATAAATAGAAAAACGCCATTAGTTGGCGTTTTGGTGAGTAGATAATTTTTCACGGATGAACAAATAATAATCGCCCATTTCAAACATTTGACGTCCGCAGCTCACTGCCAAATACACATAGTGTCCGTTTTCGTTCTTCCGATGACCAACCACAAATGGAATGGAAAAGAACGATACCGGTGGCATGAGTGACAATCTAAGTGTCGTCTTCATTGCGGATTCCAAAAGCCGAGCTGCTTCCATACCATCACTTGCATCAAGTACAATGCGCTTATATGTAAAACAACCCATCAGAGGATCAGTGATAACAACAACCCCTTCCACGCTACACGCGCCTATTTGATTCACTAGACGCTCAAGTTCACCGCGCGTTATGTTGCGAGAATTTTGAACATCTCCATAGCACTTCCCATCTTCGCGCTCCCAACGTTCAGCAAGCTCTTTAAATTCGTCCAATCTGCGATCTTGTTGTTCCTTCATCTCATCGACCCGTACCGCATCCTGCCGAATTTCTTCAGAAGTTCTCTGCCAGGGACCTTCTCCTTTTATCACAACTGTCACGCCAGGAATGGAAAGCATGAGTTCCTTAAATACCGTGAACATATCTTCACTACCGAGAAGGAATTTGCGATAGTATCCGAAAATAGGAACATGTGGTGAACCCATCTCCGAAACACAGCATTGATTCCACCCAATAGCCGTGCCCTCAGCAAATGCTTGCTGAAACAAAGGCACAAAATCGTTCTCGCGAGCAAGCACGAGGGAATTCTCCATTCCGACATATGCGGTAAATGGCACCTTGCCGTTCAAATATTCACAGCCTGGATCCTTGGTGTTATAGAGTCCCGGAGGTGGTATTTTATTGAAGAGTTTTGCAATTCCAGCTTTAAGAAAATCTCCAATACTCAACTTCTTCATTGTCGAATGTACGCAACGTCATACTAGAAGAAAGCTATGTGCGCGTCAAGAGCTCCGCCTCGCCCATAACTGAAATGGTATAAGCGAAAGACTCCAAGGAAACACAGAAAGAATAACGGGAATGAGTATGGATGACTCGGGAAAAAATGTGCCGCTCAAATAAATAGCCAAGGTAAAATTCATATACGTCAAACATACGGTCGTAGCCAAACGTTTCCTGTGTTCGAGCCATGGTGCTGTCCAATATCCCACAACATGAAGGAGTCCAAAAAAGATACAGAGAACGATAATCGCAGGAATGAACTGAGAAATGCTCGTCTGTATGGATCCTGCCTGCATAGCAATAATGCCTGCAATCAAACAGCCAAGAAGTACAAGTGAAATTGGCTTAAATGTAAAAAATGTTGTTTTAATGCGATCATGAAAGATATGCCTCACAATCTGTGCGAAAAGAAAAGGGATAACAAACACATACACAAGCGTGAGGAAAATCTTACCTGTAGGAAGAGTAATCGAACTGCCTAAAAGAATTTGTATGATCAGAGGAATGGTAATGGTGCCCAAAAGCGATGTAGTGGCAGACAGCACAAGTGCAAATTCTGTGGCTCCGCCGACAAGATCCGTGAAAAGCGCTGATGTCATTCCTGCAGGCATTGCGGCCAAGAGCACAAGCGCAGAAGCATAATCGGGAACAATAGAGCGTGCTATAAAAAAAGTTACAATCGGAAACACAACAAGCATGTTGATATTTACCAATGCAATCGCCTTCCATTCCCTCATCCCACGAATAATTGCGTGCGTATCAAGCTTGAGGGAAGAAAGAAAAAAGATAATCTGCAAAAAGAGTGTCGACCACGGATTCAGAAGCTTCATCTGCTCGGGCCAGAACATTCCAGCCAGAAGCGCTATGGTGACAATAGTGATATACGATCCAAGGAGGTGGAGAATGATTTTCATACGGTAATGATAGCATAAAAAAAGACCTCTTAGCGAGGTCGCTCTGCTTTATTGTGCTGATGCTGTTGCCGGATATGTTCCCATGCCGCAGAGATTGGCATCGATACCAAGCATCTGAGCAGCCTCATCCCATTTCCTGCCATGAACTTGAACTCGATTATACCATCCGGAAACGTGCATCATATGCAGTCCCGCGTTCCACTGAATACCATCTGAATGTGGTTCATTTGTGACAGAAACTGATTTGAGCTTATAGCATGTAACGGGAGTTCCATTACAATTCCTCTCGATGACGATCCAATCTGCTCCGGCTGTCTCTGCCCAATCATTAGAGCACGATCGGAACATTCCTGCGCATCCTGAAAGTAAAAGAACGAACGTAGTGAATACAACTGTTCGAAATTTCATGGTCATCTGTCTCGAAGAAAAGCATACACTACGGTACAAATTTGTCAAGATATCGCAATTGCATCCGTTGACTTCCATATAAGGATACGTTAGGATGCTTCTTATGAGCACACAGTCTTTGGATGGGATCCGCTCACTACTCGTATCGTCCTTTGAAAATTGCACCCGCGAACAAGCACAACAGCTCGTTGACCGATATTCATCTATTCCTCTCTTATCGAAAAATATCGACCTTGGAAAAGAAGAGGGTGAGCGTGAACAGGGATTTCTTATTCGGCATATCGAAGCACCGAAGAAATATGGCACACGCTTCTTGATGATCAATGACTTATCTCACTTTCCCGATCCGCAAAGCTGTCTTATCATCAGCTATGACGCGGCGACAAATCGCATCAAAGGATATCAGCGCTGCCAGTATGTCAAAGACCTTTCTGTCATAACATCAAAAGAAAAGACTGCGATAGAGCGCTGTGCGACATTTTCGCTGAGTCATCGACTTGCACAAATTGTTCTCCTTCCCGTTCTGTATCTCGTCGCCTATCTCTTTGGGCATACATCAATCTATTCATCAATGATCGTGTATGGCCTACCGCTCAACAACCTCTCGCTCGATATACCTCCCCAGCTTTTGAGATCGGTTCAAATTAGATTTCAATCCTTTGAAAGTCTCTACAAAAGCGCGACAATACCAAAGAGATACTACTCGCACATGGTGATCTTTGAAACCTACTCGTTTCAAATAATAAAAGTACTCATCATGTATACAATTACTACCATGCTATTCTTGGGAATGGCGGCACTCCTTTGGAATGTCCTCACGCATCTATTCTAAACCGCACAATGCGGTTTTTTTTCAAATAAAAAACCCACAGCGATGTGGGTAAGACACTCGACAGACGCCATCCACACCGCCTTTGACTTTTTTTGTTACTTACTATACCATCTTCGCTATGCCGTCCTTTTCACGACTCATTGCATCATTCGGCGATTTACACCGAAGCACGCATTCACAATCATACGAAATCGAACGACTGATTCGTCCGATTCTACACTCGTTAGACTATATTGACATACTTTCCAAAACCAAGATGAATTCTAATCTTTGGATTCTTCGATATCAAAAAAGAAAGCTTGGCGCTATCGACAATCAAGCATATCTTGCGCATACGATTATCTTTTTTGGAAGTACGATCATACTAAGTATATTCCTTGCACCGTTTCATAGCAGTATCGGCGTATCCGCTTTTTTTAGTTATTTTTTCTCGATTATAGAATCTACGTTCATTGCTCCGCATATTGAACGGGCTATAAGCATTGTATTCCTTGAATCCTACTACGATACGCTCCTAAGAAGAACCAAAATGATTCTCTATAGCGGTCCGGCGTGGATCCTCGCCGAAAGAATCTGGAAAATGGATGATCAGCTATGGAACCTTGCTCGCAAATACCGCCTCGCCAATACATATTACCGTCCCTCATGACGGTTTTTTTATTTATCCACAGGAGAGCCCCTTGACAGGTGAACGAACGTTCACTATACTCAAATCATACAGTTTTCTTGACGGAACGTAACTTAAAAGTTACTATGAATAAGTATATACTCTACGATAAAAATGCTCTCAAAGAGCTTGAGGCATTTGAGAGAGATGTTCAAATATATTTTTAAGCATTCATTGAAATACTTTCCAATGAGGGAAAACTTTCCTTCCCCGATGCAAGAAAGATTACAAAAGATATTTTTGAAATACGATTACAGCACCAAGGAATGTATAGGGGATGCTATGCCTATAGCGGAAAAGAGTATGTTATTCTTCTTCACTTCTTTCAAAAGAAAACTCAATCAACACCATTGCGCCATATAGCAACCGCACAACAACGGTTTAAACGCTATGCCTAAAACTGCTTCAAAAAAAATACCTAGAGCAATTCAGTGCGGTGACCTCATCCCCTCTGAACATGTTTTGAATTCTTATTCTCAAAGAGAACGGCAGGAAATTTCTCGACAAGCACGGTACTTAAAAGCATCAACTGAATTGCGCCGACTTCGGAAAGAGCTCGGCTTATCCCAAAACAATCTTGCCAACAAAATGAGGGTAAAACGCGAGTTTATCTCACGAATGGAAAGCGGATACCACAATATTACCCTTGAAACGCTCTATCGCGTTGCTGAAGTTGTAGGCAAGAAAATTGAAGTAACATTTAAATAATTTTTTTTCACTTATCAAAAGAACGAACGTTCACCATACCAAAAAACCATATGATGCAGTACGCCAAAAAACTTCTCTCCTTCTATCGGGAAAACAAACGCATGCCGAGCTATTCGGAGATCATGGAGATCACGGGCTTGAAATCAAAAAATTCTGTCTTTAAGCTAATCGAACGAATGCGTGAAAAAGGTCTCGTAAGCAAGGATGATCGAGGCTTTCTGATCCCCGGACGATTTTTTTCCGATATTCCCTTATTGGGAACGGTTGAGGCGGGGTTTCCTACTACTGCGGAGGAAGAGCTCACGGAAACAATGACACTCGATGACTACCTTATCGATCATAAAGAAAAAACATTTCTTTTGAAAGTAAATGGCGACTCCATGATCGAAGCAGGCATCCTGCCGGATGACCTTGTTCTCGTAGAACGCGGAGTCACGCCGAAAGACGGGGATATCGTCATAGCGGAAGTAGACAGCGGATGGACGATGAAATATTTTGAAAAAAAAGGATTATGCGTACGTCTCATTCCGGGAAACAAAAAATACAAACCAATCATTCCTCAACAGCAACTTTCGATTGCTGCTGTCGTCAAAGCGGTCATACGAAAATATTAAAACTTTTTTCATTCATAGTTTTATACCCATATGGATACTCCCCTCTCCATCCACTCTTTTCCCCGCGCCATTGTTCATCTTGATGGCGATGCATTCTTTGCCGCATGCGAACAAAGCAGAGATCCGGCACTCAAAGGAAGGCCTGTTGTCACCGGCAAAGAACGCGGCATCGCTTCATCAATGAGCTACGAAGCAAAGCGGCTCGGTGTCGTTCGCGGCATGCGCCTGCGAGATATCCTGCGCATCTGCCCCAATGCTATTATTATGGAATCAGATTATGAATATTACAGTCTTATTTCAAAACGCTTTGCCTCTATTGTCCAGCGCTATACCCCCGATGTTGAAGAATACAGTATCGACGAGTGTTTTGCTGATATCACAGGCATGCGACGTCCATTGCACATGTCCTATGAACAGATTGTTGCCAGAATGCAAAAAGATATTGAACATGAACTTGGTCTTACATTCTCTGCAGGATTGGGCCCCAATAAAGTGATTGCAAAAATAGGATCAAAGTGGAAAAAACCATCAGGTACCACTATCATACCGGCAAAGGATATCCATCGCTATCTTGAACAGCTTCCAATCGAGCGCGTATGGGGAATAGGTCCGAATACGTCTGCATATTTAAACAAATACGGTATTACCAATGCCCTTCAATTTGCGCGATGTTCCGAACAGTGGGTTGGCGCTCGGCTTTCAAAACCATTTTATGATATCTGGTGCGAGCTCAACGGACAATCAGTTCTTGCCATTGATACTACAGCAAAACAACCCCAATCATCCATACAAAAAGTGAAAACATTCACACCCCCAAGCAGGGATCCACACTTTATCTTTTCCCAGCTGTCAAAAAACATTGAGCATGCATGCATGAGGGCACGGACATACAGCCTCGAAGCTCATCGTATTGCGCTCTTTCTGCGAACACAAGATTTTCACCATGTCGGAACAGAAATAGAATTACCGTTCAAAAGTGCATTCCCTCATGAACTCCTGAAGTACTGCCAAGATGGTTTCAAAAAAATATTCAACGCCCGTCATGAGTATCGCGCAAGTGGCATTATTCTCTCAAAACTTTCACCGGCGGGCCAATCCCAGCTCGATTTGTTTGGTCGCCACACAAAAGCCGCACACATGACACGCCTCTACGAGCATATTGATCACGCAGAACAAAAACATGGGAGACATACGGTATTTTTGGGTTCAAGTTTTCAGGCCCAGAAGGCATCAGAGTACGAATATGTGCGCAATGCCTCGCAGAGCGCGCATGGCAAACACATAGGCATCCCCCTCCTCATGGCTTCCATTGCAGATGCATAACCTCACTGAATTATTTTGGCAGTATTTTGAATAACAAATACTGCTGAACCTCTTCCTTGCTCGCCCACAGAACATCAGACGGAGCAAACACATCCAAATCCTTTTCGCTCACCGGTTCACATTCCTGATACACAGGAATATCAATAGCTAGCGAAGTATCTCCTACATCACTGTATTCAAAAAGCGTATAGAGCATTGTTTTGAGAACTGTTTTTTCTGATCTGTCTACAATCACATCTCCGTGGTGTTCGCGCACAGTATAGATACCAATGGGATACTGAAAAAGCTGTTTTGCCATATCAAGAGAATGTTCAGTTTGTTGCCCACGAAAAACAAGCACTTCTTTGTTATCTATACTTTTCTTCACTTCCTTCAAGCTAACGGTTTCTTTTGTTATATCGTCCAATGAAAAATAAAATTGGTCCTCGAACATCTTCTGAATGAAATTACTCATATCCGCTAATGCTTTTTTGGGAAATGCAATCCACGGCCCCGTGGTATCATACCGGACGTATTCGTTGGTGCCATCAAAAATCATTTCCAACTTAATAAGCGCTACAGCACCATTATCGTCTGTTGCGCCAAGAGGCGAAGAGCTTTGAATAAGGCGATAGGATTTATTTCCATCTCTTTGGATATGAGATACTACGTCAAGTGATAACTCTTTTAACACTCCGATTACATCCCGCGAATTTTGAGTTGGTGGAATGGATCGATCTTGTATGCCACGAACTTGAACAGTGCAATGCTCCCCAAAAGCCGACGTCTGGTGAGATAGTGTCCAGATATCATCAAAAAGTGCAAGTGTGCTCAAAGGTTTAAATACAAACCAAAGAGCAATACTTATACATAAAAGACCGACCAATATCGCCAATGTCCGATGTGCAAATAGGAATTTCATACTGGGATTCTTGTATTATTCTCTAATCATAAATGCTATCCAATGAGGATCGCTTGTCCAACGGTAAATATCTGGATAGCATGGCTCAATGACATCATTTACATGATATGCTTTTTTTGTATTTTCAAGTTTAAGCCCCACCAGAGCATAGCTTACATCTGAACCGCAGCCATTATTGGTAAATTTTTGATAGCGGTAGGCGCATTTGCTAATGCCAAAAACCTCCCTGGGAGCATTAAGTACATTTTTATCTGCAAGCTGTTGAATAAATGTATTGTCCTCACCTCGTACCGACGATCCTGCATCCCAACCTTCGCAATCATTTTCTGTTGTATCCGGCAGTACGCCATAGAGCGTCCTGTATATTTCGAGAGCGTTCATGATAGCTTGCCCATCCGTAAGGCGCAGTTTATCCCGCTCTGAGCGCTGTATTGTTGCTGCAACGCCAATAATCACACCGGCAGCAACACAGAGAACACCAATCAAGAGTACTAACTCCTTGTTTGATATAATTGTGCCGAATATGCGCATAATCAAGTGTCATCACCAGTATACACCGACCATACTTTTATGTATACTATATTGTAGAAAATATGAAAACAAAAGCATCGCAGCAGAAATTATTCTGTTTCAATCCCTTTGTCACGTTTTTCACTGGCGCACTTGAATTATTCTTTGCTGTTGTAGCATGCATCAAATATTCAAAGACTCCTTTTGGAAGGATTGCAGCAATTGCGCTTATCTTGTTATCAGTTTTTCAGTTTGCAGAATACACTATTTGCTCCAGCGGCAACTCGGTGGTATGGAATAAAATTGCCTATGCCGCAATAACCCTTTTGCCGGCAATTGGAATACATCTTATTTCGTACACGACACATCCAACATACTGGATACGCATCGCATATCCTATCGCGATCATCATAGCGACTAGCATTGCAATCGTTCCCGGAGCGTTCACAGCAACCTACTGCACCGGACGATTTGTCGTTTTTCAGCTGAACGATCCGTTACGCATTGCACTTGGATCATACTACACATTTTTTATTCTTCTTGGAATTTTTCAGCTCACTCGTGCACTTATTAAAAAAGTAGGTGATCGCGAGATCAATCTTTGGTTATTGCTTGGATATCTTTCGTTCACCATCCCGGCACTTATAGTTTATATTATTACCTTTTCAAGTCGTATAGCCGTTCCATCCATCATGTGCGGCTTTGCCGTGCTTCTTGCAGGTATTATTGTATTCAAAATTCTGCCGCTGTATCATAAAAGTATTTCATAATTTGCCTTATTTACCGCTATGGGGATTCGAACCCCAGTTTTCTCCGTGAGAGGGAGACGTCCTGGACCGGGCTAGACGATAGCGGCACAATGTTACTGCCATTCCTTCCCTTGACGCACAAGAAGTTCAGAGGCGCGTTCCGGCTCGTTCAGAATTTCCTTTACTATCTTTTCCAATCGCATGCCTTGAGAGCCTTTTACAAGCACTACATCTCCCTGCTTCATAGTATCAAGCAACACTTCATGTACTTCCTCTGTTCTATCAAACCGGAAAATACGTGATGTGTCAATGCCGCTCTCGGCCGCACCATCTGCTATCCACTTTGCAGCACTGCCGATAGTAACAAGGATATCCACTCCTTTTTGAACGCAGAGTTCTCCAAGTTTGCGATGTTCTTGTTCTGTAAATGTCCCCAGTTCCAACATATCTCCAAACACTGCAATGCGTCGCGCATACTCATGTATTCGTATACTCTCCATGAATGTAAGCGCTTCATATGCCGCCAGTGGCGATGAATTGTACGAATCATCAATAATAAGCGTTTGCTTCATTCCGCCAAGCAGCTTCATTCTTCCTTTTGGCCCCACGTATTCCCGTACATCTTGAACAGCTTGCTTTAAAGGAATATCCAAGGCACAGGCCGTAGCCAATCCTACGAGCGCAGCATAGGCAGATTGTTTGCCTACGGCATTCTGTAGCTCACACTCAACCGTCTGATCAGAAAACCGACATTCAAATGATATGCTCATTTCCATGTGTTCCGGAGGCATATAGACGTACCGGTCAATATATGAAGTAATGCGAAGATCGGCATTGGAGGAAAATCCAAATGTTAAAAGTCGCGCGCGCACATGCTCAGATGGGGGGTATAAAAAGGGATCATCTGCATTGATAATTGCCGTAGATTCGGCTGAAAGGTGCCGTACCATTTCTTTTTTTTCTTTTACGAGTACTTCCATAGTCCCGAATTTTTCCAAATGAGCAGGACCGATGGCAGTGATCGCACCAATGGTACAGGGAGCTAATTGAGTAAGGTAGCTAATATCCCCCGGTCTATCAGCCCCCATTTCAAGAATAAGCACGCGTGGATACGAAGGGTCGCGGACAACAATCAACCGCACAGCTTGCACAAGTGCTCCGAGCCATGCAAGAAGCGAGCGGCCGGGGCTCTGATCGATGCCAATAACAACAAGTGGAACGCCGATTTCGGTGTTAAAATTTCCTACACTTGCGCGCACGCATGTATGCGATCTGAGCGCAAGGGCGATAGCCTCCTTTGCCGACGTTTTTCCCACACTTCCTGTAATACCAATGATTATTGGTCGGTATTTCTTGATAATCCTCTTTGCGAACAAAACGACAAGGTGTGTTACAAAAGTTTTCATACTATTTTTTTCGTTCTATTTCATCGGGCGGTACCTCATAATACTGTAACAAAAACCGCGCCATTTCGCCAAAGAGCGGGGCCGCAGAACTTTCCGCCCATTGCACATCTCGAGGATTGTCGATGCGCACAAGCATCACAAAAGCAGGATGTTCAACAGGGGCATAGCCCGCAAACGAACCGATTGTTGCATTTTGTTCGTATCCTTTTTTATCTTTCAGCGGCACTTGAGCCGTACCCGTCTTTCCGGCTACAAAATATCCAGGAACTCCTGCGCGCTTACCATGCCCCTTTCGCACCACATTCACCAACATTCCTCCAATAAGATCCGATGTCCGTTGAGAAATAACCTGCCGCACAACCTGTGGCTCTGTTTTTATAACTCCTCCATCAGGCTTCAAAATCCGGTCAACAATATAAGGCTTCATGAGCTTGCCGCCATTTGCCAGCGCTGAATATGCAGTGACAAGCTGTAGCGGTGTTAGGGTAATCCCCTGTCCAAAGGATGCCGTCGCCATATAAATGTCGCTGTTTTTTTGATCAAGAGAACTAATCGTGCCGGCAACTTCAGTATCCAGATCAATACCTGTAAGAGAGCCAAATCCAAATGATTTCAGATACTTGCGGAACTGTTCAATTCCCACCTTTCTTGCAACAAATATCGTACCGGTATTCAACGATTCATCCAAAACACCCATCATTGTTTGGAGTCCATGTGCCTTGCCGTCTGAATTTTTTATTGTATAGTTCCCTATTTTCACACTTCCGGTGTCAGTGTAAGTCGTGGTTGGTGTTACTTTTTCTACTTCAAGGCCTATTGCCATAGTGAATGCCTTAAACACTGATCCGGGCTCATAGGGAGAAAAAATCGCCGGATTGTTGAATGTTTTAATATCCGTTTTTCCATACTGTGCCGGGTCAAAATCCGGCGTAGCACAGAGCGCTCTAATGGCCCCAGTCTTAGGATCTTGTATAATGATCGACCCTCCATCTGCTCCATGCTGAATGACCCATTTTTTTAACTTATCGCATGCCACAAGCTGCACAGTGCGATCAATAGTGAGAATCAAATCACTGCCATCGACTGCTTCAGTTACTCGCTTATCACCTATCGGGATCAACGTGCCGATTGCATCAGTCTCTAATTTTAGTGATCCTTCCTTCCCTCGTAGAATTTCATCGAAATACCCCTCAAGACCGTAGCGTCCTTTTTGCGTCTCTCCATTGAAGCTTACATATCCGAACATATGCCCGCCCAAGCCAGGTTCGGGGTAATATCTTCGTTCTTCCGGAGCAAAAAGTATGCCTTTCAGTGCAAGGTCGCGAATCTTCTGCGTATGTTCATCAGATACTTTGTGCTTTACCACTTCATATGCATCTCCCTTCTTTTGAAATTTTTTCACTAGTGCTTCACTATCAAGTTCAAGAATCGGAGCAATTACTTCGGCTGCATGGAGAGGATCTTCAATGTGTCGCGGATCTGCATAAATAAGAGTGAATTCATGATTTGTCACCGCAGGAAATACTTTTTCCCCTTGACGATCGATAAGAAAGGATTCAAGCGCAGAATCCCGCTTATATTCTCGAATGAACATCTCTCCGCGTTTTGGAAATAATTTTTTATAAAACGTATGTTCGCCATCCGCGGCATCTTTATAATCAGCGTAGCCGACTATCTGTAGCATAAAGAGTCGCACTATAAGCGTAAAAGCAAAAAGACAAATAATACCCCGCATAAAAACTGTACGCATATGCGAAGATGTTTTTGAAGACGATGTATGCCTTGAAAACGATTTCATAGAAGCTGACAAACAAAGAGAAGGGGCCCACAGAAAAACAGCCCCTTCTCTTTACCTCCTGCCCCAGCACTTCTATCTCACAACTGCCACGGTTTCTTGAGTAGCTACATATTCTATCGAATCACTGCGAACCATTCCAAGCGTATCGATTTTACCCTGCAACCTACTCAACCCCTGCGCTTCAAGAATACGTATATGAGTAGCTTCCTGCTCTTTCTTTATAGATGCAATCTGCTTATCCAAATCCTTCATCACATACCCGCGTGTGGCAAGAAAGTTAATTTGTATGAGGTACACTACGCCAAAAAAAAGTATTGTCAACAGCAGCATGCTATTTGCGCTCTTTTGCTTTGAGGATTGGCTGTTGCGCTGCTGTTCATTCACAAGCGCTGTCTGAAGAAGTTTTGCTTTCATCATCTGAAGGGCTGGGGACATAGTTTGTTTTAATGGATTACAATCCCCTTTGAATGCATCGCAATTTTGCGCTTCTGCATTTTGGATTGGTTCGCTTTTCTGTGTATGTTGGTTGAATTGGTTTTTTTGTAATAATGTGTGCGTTGTTGTTTTGCCGAAATTGTTTGAATGTATTTTTTACTACCCGATCTTCCAGAGAATGGAATGATACAACGACTATCCGACCGCCTGGCTGCAATAGCTCATAGCTCTGCGCCAATGAAGATTCAATTGTGGGTAGTTCATCATTTACTGCCATGCGAAGCGCTTGATAGGTACGCGTTGCACAATGAATCTTTCCATGCCGATACCCTGCAGGTACTGCGGATTCGATCACACGTGTTAATAATGCTGTGGTTGTTATACGTTCCTTTTTTCTTGCCTGGCACAGAGCCTTTGCAATTCTCCTACTGAACCGTTCTTCACCAAATTGCCAAAGTATGTTTGCAAGTTCTTGTTCTTTAAGGCTTGCTATCAGCTCTGCGGCAGTATACCCACTATCGGCTGAGAATCTCATATCAAGAGGTTCATCGGCAAGAAAACTAAATCCTCTGCCACTTGATGTAAGTATATCTGTCGAAAGTCCTAAATCGTAGACAATGCCAGACACTTTTTCAAACCCCGTCGTCTGAGCTATTGAATGAACATTTTTGAAATTTCCGCACTGGACCACAAGGCGCTTGCCAAATTCAGCTAATGCTTTTTTTGTCCGAACTGTTGTTTGAATATCTGCGTCGATTGCAAGCACTCTCCCTTGCGGACCATTCTGTTCAAGTATTGCTCGGGTATATCCACCACCCCCTAGCGTACAGTCGATATAGTCTTGTTGTGAATGAACATCCAAGAATTCTTGAACTTCTTTAAGCATGACCGATTCATGCTGAATCATACATTAGACGCCAAACGTGCTGAGCCGTTCTGCAATATCGCCACTATTCTCTTCTGTTGCTGTCTTATACTCCTGCCATACTCCCTCGTCCCAGAGTTCGATTCGATTGTAAAGACCTGCCAAAATGACATTCTTGTGCATTGTCGCATAGTCTCGAAGGTATTCCGGTACAATAATGCGTCCCTGATTGTCACAAGCAACATCCATTGCTGATGCCAGTGTCATTCGACTAAACGCACGCGTATCTGCCTGGCTTGTGGGAAGCTGGGAGATTCGCTCGGCAAGCGCATTCCATTCTTTCAAGGGATAGAGAACCAAACAACGATCGATGCCTTTTGTCACAACCGCACCGCGCTCAAGGGCATTACGAAACTTCACTGGGATCGCCAGTCTTCCTTTTGTATCCAACGTGTGACGATATTCCCCAATAAACATGAACGTGAGACGGACAAGCCTCTTTCATTAAGATAGAAAGAGGCATAGGCCCGAAGGACCTGATTATGTGTAATGAGAAACCGCACGACAAGCATGGACTCCCCCCGCAAAGCTTTTCGCGGGAAACGCCTGGTCCGCCCTCTCGGACATGCATGGATTGCCGATAACAGACGGACAAGCGTTTCCTTTCAAAAGCCTTTGTTATGAACAATTATGTGGAGTTATCCCCACTTTTTCCCACTTTTCTCCCCTATACACCTACTATACACCACTTTTATTGCCTTTTCAACCACCCCCTGTGTATAAAAACAAGGCATTCTATATGCCTTGTAATAATCTAGTAAAAAAAGTTGTTATTCAGGATTTCTTTGTAATTGTTGGTTCTCTACCGTACTGCGGGATAAGTAACACTCCTCTCTTTTGACGCTTTAATGATGAGATTGTTTTTTGAACAAAGATCAAATCGCCTAAAAACTGGTCCGTTGGAATACCGATAAGCGGGGTGCCAAAAACAAATGACCATGTATTCGCAATGGCTATACCGGTACGAAGATGAGAAAAATATCCCGGGCCCACCACTACGGCAATGCCAAGAACTGCACGTGGAGTTTTTCTAAAGCGTTTTAACGTTTTAGATAGTTGAAATAGCACATCAATCCTTAGGGGTCGCTTTTGTGTGAGTATTTTTTTAGAAAGAATCTTCTTTTCGGTTGCAAAAAAGAACTGAATCCGTTCCGGAGTAGATGTGTCAAGAAAGAGATACATAGCTTAGTGAAATTTCTGTCGCATAAGCGCAAGAGGATAGCGCACGGTTGCAGTAATAATACGATTTAAGCGGCGGGGCTGATTGATAAGCCGATAGAGCCACTCAAACCCGAGTTTGCGAATTGCACGCGGTGCGCGCGGCACGACGCCGGCGATATAATCCAACGTCCCCCCTGCCCCAAGTGCTATTCTCACCGTTGGCAATGCTGCTCCATACCGAGCGAGCCAAAGATCTTGCTTTGGAGCTCCAATAGCAACCAGAAGTACATCAGCTTGAGAAGTGCGTATCTGCTCGGATACATACTCATTCTCACTATCCGATTCTTCACCCCCCCGTTTCAAGCCGTCAAGCGCACCAACAATAACTCCGGGATATTTTTTTTCAATGACTCGCGCTGCTGACTGCGCAACATTTTTTGCCATACCGTCGGATGCGCCAATAAGATACATTTTCTTATGGAGAACGTAGCATAATTCAGCAAGTTTCCATGTAAGATCAACTCCGGTACAGCGATGAAGGCGATCATTCAATCCCTTAAGAAACAATGAACCAAATACCAATCCGACTCCATCAGTTACTCGTAAATCAGCAGAATTCAATACTTCGCGAAAATGCATATTATCCTGCGCCTCCATTACGAATTCAGGATTAATCGTCACAATACGGTGAAACGCTGCAGGAGACTCAGTGAGCCACTGCTTACACCGCGCAATCATATCATTAAATGTCCCGCAATCAAGTTTCACATCCAGTATTGTAATGGTTGACTGTTGCATAAATTACTCATGATTATAGCAAGAAGTGAAGCGAAAAGCAACACGGCAACGCTCTTGACAACAGGACATTTTTGCCATATACTCAAATTAGCAATCTCAAAGCTAGACTGCTAATTTTTATTATACCCCTTATGATAAACCAAAACTTCACTACCCGAGCCCAGGAAGCATTGCAGCAAGCGCAAATGCTCGCCAGTGAGCAGAGCCATCAGGAACTCACACCCCTCCATCTTTTTATTGCACTTATACGCCAGCAAGAAAGTATTGTTCCCAGTATTTTACAAAAAATTGAAGTCAACATCCAAAGTGTCATTGAGGCGTGCGAGGAAGAGCTCAAGTACCTCCCCCGCCTTATGGGAGGCTTCACGGGACAACTCTATATAGCAAAAGAAACAGCTCAAATACTCAATGAAGCTCAAAACCAGGCAAAAACTATTGGTGATGAGTATATTGGAACAGAGCATTTGTTCTTGGGTTTACTGAATGTTCCATCCCTCATTCGGCCAATCCTCGATTCCCACGCAATCACATTTGATACCGTACTCAAGATCTTGGCGCAATTACGCGGATCGCACAAAATCACCGATCCTGATCCGGAAAGCAAATATCAAGCGCTCGCAAAATATGCCATCAACCTCACCGACCAAGCGCGGCACGAAAAGCTGGATCCAATCATCGGACGCGACGAAGAAATTCGCCGAGTTGTTCAGGTTCTCTCACGACGCACAAAAAATAACCCCGTGCTTATCGGCGAAGCCGGAGTTGGAAAAACAGCCATTGTCGAGGGTCTTGCACAGCGCATTGTCGCTGGTGATATTCCCGATTCACTGAAAGACAAAGAAGTGCTTGCGCTGGATATCGGCGCACTTGTTGCTGGGACAAAGTTTCGTGGAGATTTTGAAGACCGCTTGAAAGCAGTCATGAAAGAAATTACACAGAGTGCGGGTAAAATCATCCTGTTCATGGATGAGCTTCATACAATTGTCGGGGCAGGCGGAGCTGAAGGTGCTATCGATGCGTCAAACCTCTTAAAGCCGGCACTTGCTCGCGGAGAGCTCCGTGCAATCGGCGCAACAACACTTAAAGAGTATCAGAAACATATCGAGAAAGATCCGGCGTTCGAGCGCAGATTCCAGCCAATTATGGTTGTTGAACCGAATGTCGATGATACCATTGCAGTTTTGCGAGGAATCAAAGAAAAATATGAAGTACACCATGGCGTGCGCATCACGGATGGCGCCATTGTTGCTGCCGCCCAACTTTCAAACCGCTATATTTCCGATCGGTTTCTTCCAGACAAAGCAATTGATCTTATCGACGAAGCAACATCGGCAATACGGCTTCAAATCGACAGCCAACCGGTTGAACTAGACCTACTCAAACGAAAACTCCTTAAGCTTGAGATAGAAAAACAAGCGCTTCAAAAAGAAACGGACAAACATGCAAAAGATCGTCTGAAAGAACTTGAAAAAGAACTTGCGGAAATCAAAGAAGAATCCCAAAAAATGGAAATGGATTGGAAGTCGGAAAAAGAACTCATCACGCAAATCCGCACACTCAGAGAAAAAAGTGAAAATCTCAAACAGGAAGCCGATATTGCAGAGCGTAAAGTAGATCTCGCTAAAGTGGCAAAAATCCGCTACGGTGAAATTCCCGGTCTCGAAAAAGAGCTTAAAGCCATATCGGTAAAACTTGTATCCCTCCAAAAAAAGCATCGATTTCTAAAAGAAGAAGTAACCGAAGAAGACATTGCGGCTGTTGTAGCGCGATGGACGGGCATCCCTGCATTTAAGATGCTTGAAAATGAAGCTGAAAAATTGAAAGATGCTGAAGTGCAATTGCAAGGACGCGTTATCGGACAGGAAGAAGCGATTGTTGCGGTAGCAAATGCATTGCGACGCTCACGCGCGGGCCTTTCGGACGAAAACCAACCGCTTGGTTCATTCCTTTTTATCGGACCTACGGGCGTGGGTAAAACAGAACTTGCGAAAGCGCTTGCTTCATTCATGTTCAATGATGAACAATCACTCATCCGAGTGGATATGAGCGAATTCAGCGAAAAGCATTCCGTATCGCGTCTTATCGGATCCCCTCCCGGATATGTTGGTTATGACGAAGGCGGCCAACTAACAGAAAAAGTTCGGCGCAAACCCTACAGCGTTATCCTTTTTGATGAGATCGAAAAAGCCCACTCTGAAATTTTCAATGTTTTGTTGCAGATTCTTGACGATGGCCATCTCACCGATGCAAAAGGGAGAAAGGTAAACTTCAAAAATACAATTGTCATTATGACATCAAATCTTGGCGGCGACCTCATAAAAGAATCAGTGATTGGTTTTACCAGTGAGGATCGAACTCGTACGCTTATTAATGAAGGGGAAATGAAAAATGCAATCACTGAATTATTGCAAAAACATTTCCGACCGGAATTCCTCAATCGCATTACCGAAATCATTGTCTTTCATCCCCTCACGCAAGAGAATATGAAACGAATCGTCACAATCCAGCTTGATGCACTATGCAAACGGGTTGCCGAGCAGGATATGCGCATTACATACACGGATGCAGTGATGTTGTTTCTTATCGAGCGCGGATTTGATGCATATTACGGCGCACGCCCTCTCAAGCGAGCCGTTCAGTCATATATCGCAAATCCTCTGGCATCACAAATGATCGATGGAAGCCTTTCAGAAGGAGACACGGTGCATATTGACATCTCAAAAGATCAGGTTGTCATGAAGATTGCAAACCGCACCACAAAGCAAAAAAGCACAGCAAAAATTGCAGCAACGGCAAAGGATTGAAATCGGCGGCAGTGCATGATACAGTAGGTATCAATGGCGCTCTACCCTATGAATTATCGTATTGTTATCGTTATACTAAGCATTGTACTCACTGCAATGCCTTTAAACGTGTACGCACGTCCTTTTGATCCGAATACTATTATACCCGATTCGGATTTTTTTCGGACAGATGAAATGAGCGTGCCAGACATTCAGCTTTTTCTCGAACAAAAAGGCTCCGCCCTCCAATCCTATCGCACGCTCGATAGCGACGGAGTTGTCAGATCAGCATCTGAAATCATTTACCGTGCCGGAACAACCCATGGTATCAATCCAAAAGTGCTTCTCGTATTGCTCCAAAAAGAACAAAGCCTTATTGAAAATCCGAACCCAACCCAGTACAACTATGATTGGGCAACAGGGTTTGCTCGATGCGATTCGTGTTCTCCTAATGATCCGATTGTTGCCGCATATAAGGGTTTTGGCACACAAGTTGCAAAAGCTGCTTGGAGAAAATGGTACTATACGACCCACTGGAATGAATTTGCAGCACGCCCAAATCAGACACTGCTCATCGATGGCATACCTCTCACTCCTTCTAACGCTGCCACGGCCGCTCTCTATAATTACACGCCCCACCTGCGCGGCAATGTGAGTTTTTGGAAATTGTGGAATCGGTATTTCAATCGCGTATTCCCGGATGGTACAACCGTCCAAGCTTCCTCAAACAAGAATATCTGGCTTATACAAGACGGGAAGCGAAGGCTTTTCACATCTCTTTCGGCATTTCATTCACGGTTCGACATGCGGCACGTTGTATTCATAACCCAAGAAGATTTAGAAAAATATCCTATTGGCACACCTATTCAATTCCCACAATATTCCCTTCTCCAAATTCCAGGTGGAGCAGTTTTTCTGTACGCACAGGACGCTCTCTATGGCATTCCTTCAAAAAAAATATTCCGCACAGTCGGATTTAACCCGGATGAAGTTATTGCAGTTTCTGCAAAAGATATTACAGATATACCAGTGCGCGGCCTTGTTTCTGACGCACTCTCAAGTCCCATTGGTGAACTGATGCAAGATATCAAAACAGGCGGAATCTATTATACCCTTGGATCCGTAAAACACCCACTACTTGAACGAGCAGTACTATCCTCGAATTTTCCTGCACGGCGCATCAAATCAACAGATCTCCACTCGCTAGAAAAGTATGAGTCAGGAGAACCAATCATGTTTAATGACGGAACACTGGTGAAATCTTCTGATTCTTCAACAGTCTATGTGATTTCCAATAAACAGAAACGACCCATCGCATCTGAATATGTATTTACTTCGCTCGGCTACCAATGGTCAAATATTATTCAATCAAACGGTAGAACTCTTGAAATGCATCTATTAGGTGACCCCATTGACCTTGGTGCAGAGTGGGAAGAAGAATCTCCTGCGATCGCCCTCAAAACTCCCTAACTATGCCCATTGTCTATAGTGCCATCCTCCCCCACTCCCCCATCCTTCTTCCTACTATTGGAAAAGATGTTGCCGACAAAGTATCGGTGACTTCTCAAAGTTTTGCAAAAGTTGCTGTCGAACTTTCAGAATGCACTATTGATACTATTCTTGTCATTACCAATCCCGACTCTAAGGGCATTTCGGATACATTCACCATTCAAACCGGAGAAATAGTAAAAGCAACATTTGAAGAATTCGGGGATTTTGTGACCCAGAAAGAAATAAAATGCGATACGGTGCTAGCGCTTGCGATTAAAAGAGGTCTTGAAGAACAACACATCCTCTCACAATTCAATAGTGATGAAAAGCTAGACTATAGCGCAAGCGTTCCGCTTATTCTTTTGAACGCACTAGGGACTAAAATCGTTGTTATTCAACCGCCTGACTGCTCATTCAAAACATTGATGACATACGGCGAAGTACTCCAAAAGATTATACAGCAATCGGACAAGCGTATTGCCGTCATTGCGTCCGGCGATCTCTCCCATGCCCTCACTGCCGACGCTCCGTTAGGATTGCGGCTTGAAGCGACAGTTGTTGACCAAGATATCATTACCCTTTTTCGTTCACGCCGCATGCCGGTGAGAAAAATCACTTCATTCCAAAAAGATGCTGCTCTCCATGCGGGAGTTTGCGGACTTAACGCATTTGTCCTCTTGGGTGGCATGCTCCACCACATGAACTTCAAGCCACATTTCCAATCATATGAAGGCCCTTTGGGTGTGGGTTACTATATTATTTCGTATACCTTCTAGAAAACTGCTATGATCGCAGCAATTGTCCCCATACTCAAACTCGCACGGCATTGCGATTATTTTGATTATGAAGTGCCAGACATCATTGCGCACGACTTGTGCCTAGGACAGTTAGTCGCAATCAAATTTAGGAATAAAAAAATCCAAGGAATTGTGTGGGACATTCGAAATGAAGTGGCGCAAAACGAACAGAACCTTAAATGCATTGATGCAATTATACGAAAAACTCCCTATCTATCAGAGTATCAAAAAACAGCTATTGAGTGGTTTGCTCGTTATTATGGGGTTTCACTTGCACGCGCAACATACCTATTTATTCCTGTACAACCTCGCAAGAACAGAAATTCTTCAAAACCATCCTCAATAACTATTCCGCATATTGTGGTTGGCGAACGGAGCGACATTTCAGTGCCAAATGGGCGTTCGACCATTGTTGCTGCTGACTGGCAAGGCTACCTATCTATCATCACCAACATTTGTCGGGATAGTAAAGAACAAAAAAAACAAGTACTCATACTTACGCCATCTATCCATGATGCAGTATTTATTCATGCATTTCTTGCTCCTCTCTTTCCCAACGACACTCTCTGTATTACCAGTGAAACAAATGCATCATCACTTGCAAATGCCTATGATCTTGCGGCCGAAGAAATGTGCCACCTTATCATATCAACACGGCATGCACTGATGTGGAATATCCCTTCACTTGAGCATATTATTGTTCTTGATGCAGAGTCAAAAGACTACAAACAATACGACCAGAACCCGCGTTTTTCTACACGAGCAGTTGTGGAATATATATCACAGAGCAGAAGCATTAGTCATACACTTCTCACATTCTCGCCGTCATGCGAAATAATGCATGAATCGCTCAAGACTTCAGTTCCAATTCGATCGATACAATCGCATACACCATTAGCATTCATTAAAACTGTTAATCTGAAAGACCATTTTCGAAGTGGCAACACGGCATTTATTAGCGATGTATTGCAAAACGCTATTTCGCAATCTCTTTCGGAATCAAAAGGTGTCTTTCTTTTTTTAAACAGGAAAGGATATGCCGGACTCGCGCAGTGTTCGGTGTGCTCACATGTTTTCGCGTGTGAACAATGCAAGCTCCCTATGCGCTTCTCTGTGCGTACGCATTCCCTTCGATGTACGGCATGTGAACACACGGAACAACTCCCACCGCACTGCCCCCATTGCAAATCCCATGACATTCGGTTCTCCGGAGTTGGGATCGAAAAAGTTGCCAATACACTTCGTTTGCTTTTTCCGAATGTATCGGTAGTTGAAATGAGTATGGAAAAAAAAACTTCGAAAGAAGAAGATAGTAACATTGAAAAAGATATACAAACGCATATTATCATTGGAACGTCGCACGCATTCCAGCAGCATTGGGAATGGTTCGACCGCATAGGATGTATTGGTATTATTCTTGGAGACCCCCTGCAATCGCTCATCGATTTCAGATCGCTCGAGTACCAATGGCAAACACTCATGCGCTTACGGGCTCTTGCAACAACATTTGGCATTACGACAGTTGTACAATCATTCGATCCTACTTCGCTTTTTATCCAGACGCTCTACCGTGCAGACTGGAAAGAATTCTGCGATTGGCAGGAAGCCATGCGAAAACGATTTTCCTGGCCTCCATACAGCCGTCTTGTAAAAATCATAGCTCGCCACCACACGGCGCTTATTCCCGATGCATCCGAAATGCTTATGAAAAAAATGCGTACTACTATCGCACCGATGAAACACCTGATTACGTTATTTCGGACAAGCTCTATGCGTTCACTCCAGAGGCCTTATTTTCTTATCAGAATAAACCGTGAAACAGGCAGTATTGATCCCCTGCCGAGAGAGCTTGAAACATTTTTCAATGAAATTTCTGATGACTGGCTTATTGACATTGACCCAGTAACGTTCTAGTATACTCTAGGTATTTCACTATGACTTTACCTATTGTCACAATTCACGACAACAACCCGGTACTCCGACAGCGAGCACGCGAAGTCGAGGATTTTAGTGATCCGTCATTTCAGAAACTTATTGATGATATGGTTCCGATAATGTATGAAAAAGACGGGATAGGTTTAGCGGCTCCCCAAGTAAACCAAAGCATACGGCTGATTGTAACAACCCCGGATCCGCATAACTATGAATATTTCCGACAAGCAAAACATGAAGCCATTATTCTTATCAATCCCGTTATTATCCAACATTCACTTTTCAAGGAAAACGGCGATGAGGGGTGCCTCTCGGTACCCAATTTATTTGGCAGTGTCAAGCGATGGAAGAGCGTAACCATTACCTACTGCGATAGAAATGGTTTAAAGAAAAAAATAAAAGCATCAGGACTCCAAGCCCGAGTTTTTCAGCATGAAATCGACCATATCGACGGCATACTGTTTATCGACAAAGCGGAAAAAGTCTGCAAAGTCCCGCAGATCTGAGCGCTCTATTTTTTTAAAAACTTTTTTAAAAAATCTTCCCGGCTAATGGAAGCCCTTTTAATTTCCTGTTTTTCATTTTTGAAATGTAGCATTCTAACATCATCAGAAATATCCTCAACTGCAAAACCAGCTATTGTAAATAATCCTGGGTGTTGCGCAACCAATGGAGAGGTTGCTGTAATACGCCTAATATCCGGATCTCTATCAATTATTTCAGCCAGTTTTCTCAGTCCGCTGCGATATAATGATAGTTTATTTTCAACCGTTTTTCCTAGTGATGCATGAATATGGATTAAATCACTGGACTTTCCATATGATAATAGCCTGTTGATTTCAGTAAATCCTTCTGACTCATTCATGGCTTTTGCATGCGCTTCTTCAAATTCTGCAGCATGCGCTTTTCTTATTTCCATGGCAGGCTGTAATACCGTAATAACAGCGCCTAAAAACTTTTTCTTATTATGAATAGCTGCACACTGCAATAATGACCGTTTTATTTCTGAAATTTGACCCTTTGACAAAAGACTTTTATCAACCCATTCAAAAAATGGATCTAGTTTATTAATAATTTCCTTCACTCTATCCTCAGAATTATTAAATTGATCGCAAATTGCACTAATTCCAACTTGTGCTTGTTTCAAAAAAGGATCTTCTTTTGCACTCTCCCGTCCAGATCCACTTTTTCTTTTTTCAAACAATTCAGCTACATAACCAGATGGAGTGAATGACTCTACTTTCATAAACCAAATCCTATTCTCACTTCCTCTTCCATTCCCTCAATGCAATCTAAATCCTTGAGTTCATTGGGTACAATCCATTTGTACTCATCGAAATCTTTTGCAAGAGCAATTGTTCCTGGTTTTGCGATCACTTCAAAACAAAGTCCAACAACATTGACATTATCAGGGCGGACAAAGGTAAAATCCTTAAGAAATTTTTTGTAATCTTCAACTTCAAGTCCAACTTCTTCCAATACCTCTCGTTTCAATGTCTCAAGAATTGTTTGGCCTCGTTCAGTCTTCCCTCCCGGAAACGCCCATTTTCCAGGATAGGCAATTTCATGCATACTTCGCTTTACGACCAAAAATTTGTCCTTCTCCGGATTTTTGATGAATGCCGTAATGGCCACAATATGGAGTTTTGATGACATAGGATATATTTATCTAAAATCTTTAAAATTATTATTTAACATCATCTTCGTGCTTTGATAATAGTAGGAAATAGAATCTTCCATACCATTTAACAACCTTTTCTTGACCTTAGTAAATACCATCAAAGTTGCTTCGCCAATTTTTACACCCCATCCCTGCTCTGTTCTTACCCATTCACCACCAAGAGTGTGTTTAATGGCTTCACCCAAGAAACTGCCAAATACTAGTATAACACTATCTATTTGGACTGGTGGCTTCTCGGGCCAAGCCGATTGAATAATATCATCAAGTTTCAAGACGGACTCTTCATCATATTTCAAATCAACGTCAAATGATTGTTTGGCTGTGTCTATATGCATCTGGGCATACCGGCTAAATTGATTTTGTTCCATACATAAATAAACTATTTTACTTAACGTTTCTGAATATGCAATGCTTGCCATATATTACAACAAAGGGGTAGCAGCCGCAAATATTGGTGAGTTAGCTGCGATAGAACAAACACAAAACGCAGCTAGAAGCACTGAGGACCGAGCTCGAGTGGAACGTCTCGAGAGCTGGGGCGAAGAGTATCATTTTAATTAATTTTTCATTCGGACACTCACAAGGCCTTCCTTGCCGTCACTCCATAGATAGCCTGTGTACTTTTCAAGTTCTGGTGGTTCGACTTTCAACGAAATTTCTGACTTGCTGAAAAGGACTATCGTTTTATATTGCTTCTCACTGATTTGTTTTTTAGCAGAACTCTTATCAATGTCGCCAGAAAGGATGATTTTTTGCAGTTTCAGACAAGAATCAATAACTGTATCACTGAATACTTCCATGTTTTTGATAACAACGACGCGTTCGTTTAGATCATCAAGCATTTCCATAGCGGATAAAAAGAGTTTTTCATTTCCACTTTCTAGAATGATTGCATGGGCGTTTGAATTAAGTTGACCTTCATCGGTGATAAAAGCAGTTTTTGATTCCTCTCCTTTAATTTGTTGCAAAAAATTATCCTTAGCCATTGGATACGCTGTAAGAAATAGTATCTTTGACCCTCGTAAAAACAAATCAGCGACCATCACTACCGAGAAATGAGAGCCGCCAGCCTTTGGTGCATAGTGAATCAGGCAAGGAAGGCCGTCCTCGCCAATGTGATAATCTTCGTTGTTTAGTAGAATTGTGTCTGCCATATAGAAAATAGATTAAAATGATATTGCACCTAACGTCCGCGTGGATGCGGTTCCATGGCCGACGGAGGGATTTTTTCGGCCAAAAATTAAATTCAGATTTGAGGAAATTTTATTCGTCGTGGCTTGCAAGTAATTCTTTTAATAATAGGGGAAACGTGGGAATGAGAAAAGAGAAATGACCATAACCTTCAACCAGTACGACCTTAGCATTGAGTTGTTCTTTATACATTTGTACGTGTACCGATTTTACAATAGAATCCGCTGTATCATAAAAAATAGTAACACCATTCTTAATCTGCTTTTTTACAGAATCGCCGATCTCAAAATCGTAAAATTCATGACTCGTTGAAGACAGATCAACACCCCCTTCGGAATATCTTGCTGGCGCAATTAATATTAATTTTTTAATCTGCTTTTTTTCTTCAATAATATATCTTGTTACAGCCGCACCTCCTGCGCTGAGTCCAACAAGTGTAGTATTCTCATCAACTCCAATTTCGTCAATCACCTTTTTCCATTCGTTGTATGGTGCTTCCCAAACTTTTGTCACTTGTGGAGTGTATGCTTCATAATTTTTCTTTTCTAACTCTTTTTTCGTCCAGCCCATCCAATTACCCTCGTTACTTGGATTGCATAATGGAATATCAATAATAGGCGTACCGTCAATCTTTTCCGAAAATTTTCCATACATCAGAATAACTTTGTTTTTGCTGACTTTGTTTTCTATCATAGTCTTTCGATTTACTTCAAGAATAAATTCCACCCAAATTCCACCCAAAAAATCACCCCGTCGGCCACGGAACCGCCTATTACCTTATTATCGGATGTTGAAAATTTTTATCCCGTCTTGGTTAAACATCTTTACAGCTTTCAATATATTTCAATGCTTGTTCCTTGTCGAGAAAATTCCCTACCCGATTTTTGTTTGGACGAATGTGGTCAAAAACATGGAGCACGAAATCCGTGAGGCTATCTTTTACTTTATCACTGACAATATTTTGACCGCTATCTTCTAAAATCATGAGGACGTTGTGATCTACTTCTTCTACATCGCCCTTAGACTTATCCCACGACTTTTCCATCTGCTCCATCAACCCGACAGGTTCACATTCCACGATTTGACCAGCTTTCAACTCCTTGTCAGTGATAATAAAGGCGTCCACGTTATCATCATCGCCGCTTGTTGTGTCAAGAATGAATCCGTAAGAGTAGGGATATTTTCTCGATACCGTTACAGTCTTTTTGTACTCCAAAGTTTTCTCGTTGTAGAGATTTTTTTGGTCTGAACCAGCTTCATTTTCAATAAAAACTTTCATAATTTTGAGAGGGATAAGAGGTGTTGATTACTTGAACCTGCTATACACTGTTAGGCGATCGTCGAGAAGCGAGGATTGGATAACAGCGACGGTAGGCGCGGACATTAGTCGACGAGCGAAGCGATGTCGATTAACGCACCCTTAGATGATGTTCTTTTTTGTCTCGTGGTTAGCAGGATCGTACTCTTTTATAAACTCCCTAACAATTGGGTAAAGAGTTTCCTTCAATGCTTCTTCTTTGGTGAAAAACCTTATCTCCACACACTCATCCGAGGGCGTAAATTTTAAATCCTTCACTTCTGTTTCATAAAGCACATTTGATTTCCACTGTTCATTGGTGCGGGGTGCTGTTACAAAATATGATGGTTGTCTATTAATGTGCGTTACATCAATACTCATCTCCTCTTTTAGTTCCCTCACCAAACAATCATAAGGTTTTTCACCAAAATCAAGGCCACCACCCGGCAATTCCCACAATCCATTATTTTCAAGTAGAAGCAGAAATCTTTTCTCATCGTCTAAAATAAGGGCCTTGATGCTTGTTCTATAAAAATTGTTAGGAATATCGCTAGTCATAATAGGCGTCATCATTAATTCAAAAGAAAAATTTATTCAAGAAATAACTTACTATATTCAAACTTCTTCAAATTATCTTCAATATCTTCATAAGACTTACCACAAATCATTCCACCGGCTATAAAAACTTCCTGAGTTACATCTACAAGGCAAAAATCTGGAATTTGAAAATCTTCCTTTTCTTTTAAGGTTGCAAATTCAAAATCAACAACTACAAGCCCTACTAACTCATCTTGAAAAACATCAAATTCTGCAATTCGACCATTATGATCATAAAAATATCTAATTTTTCTAACTTTTTTACCTTTAAGTTGTTGATTCAAAGAATTAAATTCAATTTCAGTAAGAATTATTGTTTGTTCCTCTTGATGTGAAGCATCTCCGTCATTCACAGGCTCTTTTTTGGTTAATTCAAACTTATTACCATTTTTCCTGACTCTTAATTTTGGATGTTCGCTATTTTCAGGTAAATATACATCAATAATTTCCTTGAATTTGCAACTTCTCAAATTTTCAGGAAGTTTTTTTGCCAAGTAGGTTTTTTCTAGTTCGATCATACTATTGCTGTTATTTATGATAAGAAATTAAATATTTATAATGGTTTCGCTGTTAGGCGGGACAAAGTTAATTTCATATAACTTGTTGTATCGGGTGTAAATTATTTTTTCACTTTTAGTTTTTTTAGCTCAATCATGGGGGTGAATTCATCAATCAATATTGCATAGGGGTAGGGATGAACGCCCTGTAGCCATATCGCTGCTCTGATTATTTCATGAAAATATCAATATATTTTCGATAGACAAAAGTGCGGTCGTAAGTTTCTTTGGCGTCCTTCAGTTCAAGAATATCAAGGTTCATAAATCTGTCGATAAGTTTTTGGGCTCCGACGCGAGAAAATTTTGTCCACTCCATTATTGTTTTACTTGAGACAATCGGCTGAGCATACAATTTTCGCAATACCAAAACACCGCTTTCCGATTCTCTTTTTGCCAGCGCTTGAATTTTTGCCATATCGTCTTCTCGCAGTTTTGTAATTTGTTTTGAAATAGATATTGAATCGTTGGCTGTTTCAATAATACCGTCAAGAAAAAAATCAACCCATGATTCAACCTCGCCAAAATGATAATCATGTAGTTTTTGGTAGTAAATTTTTTTGTGTTTTTTAAAATATGACGATAAAAATAACACTGGCCGCTCAAGCATTTCGCGGTGGCACAAAAGCATGGTAATTAGCAGTCGTCCTGTTCTGCCGTTGCCGTCAAGAAATGGGTGAATCGTTTCAAATTGGGCGTGGGTAAGTGCGATATGGATTAGGGGAAGAGTTAATTTTTCATTGTGTAAGAATTTTTCCAGGTTTTTGTTTTATATTTAGGCCAATTTCAATTTTCATAGATAGTTTGCTAGTTTTTTATCATATAAACTATCTTACACATTAGTTTATATGTTTTCAAGGGATGGAAACTAATTGCATGGTTTGGGTGAGGAAATTAGCGATATCTTATTGAAATTTAAAAATTTATCGCTATTTTCTGAACTGTATGACGGTGTTATTCAAAATCGCTCCGCGCTTTTGAATAACGTCAGGGATATAGGAAGTTTTTATGGAGCGTAGCGGAACCAGATATCGTTAGTTGTACGATGTTTGTAATATTTTATACCGTCCAGTTCATTTGAAATAGACTGTTTTTGTAACTAGCTTTTCACCAGAGTAATCGTCAATTTCTTCAAATTCATGTTTAAGTTGTTTAAGTTCCTTCGGATCAAAATTTCTTGGAATTCTCATTACTACCTGAGGAAAATGCTTAAAAGCTAGCTCAAGTATGTCATGCCCATTTGGAGAAAAATTATCCAATTTGAATTTTTTCAGACCTATGTAATCTGGGCCACCCCACGGCGGGTCAAGATAAACTACATCTGCTTCAATTTTTGGTGCCTCATCAAAATAATCACCATGAATAAACTCTATTTTATTGCTGACACCATATACGCGAGCATTGTTTTCAGCCATTTTAATACGATTCTCATCTAGTTCAATCATATAAACTTTTTTACAATATTGAGCAAACGCGATTGCGTTTCCACCAACACAACCAAGAGCATCAAGGACGATTTTTCCTTTCAACCTCTTGGCATGATCAATCGCGTGTTGTTCTGGAGTGATAGAAAACAATGCTTGTTCATCAACTTGGATGCCTTCGTCAAACTTAGAAAATAATTGGTACCTTTTGTCCCAGTACTTTTGAAATTTTTCTCCAAATGGGCACGTGTTAGAGTTTTTCATAGTAAAAATGAGGGATGAAAATATTACAAATTTCGTACAACGTTCGCGTGTATGCGATGTGGCGCAATGATACAATTTTTCTCATCATTACGCCATATGGTCGAGACATCAGCCGAGCCGCATACACGCTATTGTACGATGTGCGGCTTTCTTATTTGTTTACGGGCGTTCCTTGATGAAATTTTAACTTCCATCCTTTTGGAGTTTTGACCCAGATAGAGCTTCTGTTACCGACCTCTACTTCTCCATTATACTCGACTTCGCTGGTGTAAGTAACCTGAATGACATCTTGAACGACGGGGCGTAATTCAAAATTTTTAAAAGGTAACCTTGCTTTGATTTCATCACCACGCGCCCCGAGTGTATCTTCCCGTTGGTATATGCGCCCCGATCGCCCGAATTCAAAAAAATCCGGAGCAAGTACACTTTCCATATATGCTCTATCAAACCGTGTTTCAGCTATCCACATTGAATCTTCAAGCTGCCTTAGTTTTTCACGGTCTTCCTTGCTGATTTCTATTTCTCTTTCGTGATTCATAGCTAACTCTATTTTTGAATTCATACGTCATTCAGGTTATGTTGAGTAAAATGATTTTAAGAAAGCCACATTTCAGATAACTCGTTGATATATACTGTGTTTTGCAATATGATACGTAACGCAGTATGATATCCCTTAGTATAGTATGTCCAATTATTATGGCAAACCTTACACCTCACAAATCCTGCATTAAAAAACATCAAGAGCCCATTATGAACACATCTCGCATTATTTTCATGGGAACGCCTGAATATGCCGTCCCCTATCTTGAAGGGCTTATCTCAGCCGGATTCAATCCTTGCACTGTTATTTCCCAACCAGACCGTCCTAGTGGCCGCAAACAGACCATCGAACCTACACCAATAAAGAAATGTGCGCTTGCCCACGGTATTCCAGTATTGCAGCCGGAACATATTCGCGACACTCAATGGACTAATGCTATTCGCGATCTTAGCTCGGATATGATTATCGTTGTTGCATTCGGACAGATTATTCCAAAATCTATTCTCGATATCCCGCACAAAGGCTGCATCAATATCCATCCATCACTCCTTCCAAAATATCGTGGAGCCTCTCCACTGCAGACGGCTTTATTGAATGGCGATTCAGAAACCGGTGTAACGATTATGCACTTAGATGAAAAAATGGATCATGGACCGATCATAGCGCAAGAAAAAATACAGCTTGAAATGCGCGAAACGATTATCTCATTACGAAAAAAAACAACTGAAGTGGGGATACAATTACTTATAGATTCCCTCTCAAAAATAGAAAGCAATGCGGTAAAATATACCGAACAAGACCACGCACAAGCAACATATACGAAATTACTAAATCTTGATGATGGTAGTATAGATTTCTCTGCTGAATCAGCAGAGATAATTGACCGAAAAATCCGCGCACTCAATCCAGAGCCTGGCACATGGACGGTTATCCAAGGAAAAAGATTAAAAATTTTAGAAGCGCTATTGGTTTTAGGCGACAAAAATGATGAACTACTACCACCTACAACATTCTTTACTAAATCCGAGAACGGAAAGAAGTATTTATATGCACGTTGCACTCCCGGCATTCTTCAGCTCGACACAGTACAACTTGAAGGAAAGAAATCAATGAGCGGCGCTGAATTTGCCAATGGACATAGAAGTTTACTCTAGAATCACTATGTCGAAATGATTGCTCTTCTCTGAATCACATCAAAATAAAGCGAGTATGCGATGATATACCCAATACCCAAAGGGTGATTCAGATAGGGCGAAAACATATGAGTTATCAATAGCGCGACAAGTCCGCACCATAGCCCGATACTTAGCGCACGTGTTTGACCGTCTGGTGTCGAGACGATATACTGCCATCCCCTCTTAAGAAGGGTACCCAAAAACAGAAGATATACTGCAAATCCTATGAATCCAAACTTAATAAGCATATCCAAATACCCCCATTCATACGCATATGTTGTAAACGCTCCGCTTGGATTGGTTTCAAGTACGCGCGGATCTTTTGAGTAATAGGTAACGGCTTTTCCGAAACCATATCCCAAAAGCGGTTCTGCGCGAATTGTGTCGATAAGCACGGGCAACAAATTCCATCTACTTGCAGCTGCTGCTTCTTCCCCCAAATCACTCACGCGCTTAGCTAGGATATCAAATTCAAATCCTCCTTCTGTTGAAGGAATTGGTATACGCGAAACAACAACAAGCACAATAAGCGATGCGCAGGTAAGAGCGGCAAACAAGAGTGCTGTTCGAACCAACACCTTCCATGAATAATAACGAACAATGAAATACACAATAAAAGGAATTACCAAAATGACTGCAAGCCAATAGCTTCGTGAAAGACTCACGATAATCGAAGTAATGGCGCCTACGGCTAGTAGCAGTATACTTGTTCGTGAAAGAATCTTACGGGAATGAAGAAGGCTTCCGCATATCATAATGAGTATGCAAAAAAGGATGAGATCATAGATCTGGCTTTGAAGAAAGATGCGCGAAACACTGAAATCGAACTGGGTGATTTCCGCTAAGCCCGTTGTTCGCGCCCAACGGTATACTGAATAGATCACATCAAAGCCGAATCCCTTATGCCCCATGATGTAAAAGAGCGCAAGAATTGTTGCAATGCGCGTCGCACTTGCAGCAATAAACACTTTTGCAAATAATAAAAATTGTGTTCTGGACTGAACGGTATCCCAACAAATAGGAACAAGGAGAAAGAATATCCAAGCATTTGCATCTGCATAGATTGCACCAAGCGAAGTGCCGCGCGCTATTCCGGTAATGATTGCAACAATGCTCACAATGCCAATAATCCCATACCATGGGGCATAGGATGAACGTAAGAATGAAAAAGTATTTTTTCTTTTCTGTAGTATGCCAGACGCAACATATACAACCCATGCAAGGAATAGCGCGCAGAATATGCCCATACGAACACTGATAGCGCCATCCCCAATGCCAAGCGAAAACAAGTGCCCTTTTGAACCAATTGCCAGCTCTGCCACCACTAGTGCCAAACCGTATTCAAGCTTCTGAACAGAAAGTGCAAATGTCAGCAAGACCACAAACAAAAAACCAAACACATTCAATGGTTCAAAAAAATAGCCGGCAATCGAAATAAGCTCGAGCGCAATGATTGACCAGAAGAGCTTCATTCTAGAGATCGCTAAAAGGGCAACGTACAATCTCATGCAGCAAACCGCCACTATGCTTTTCCACGCAAAATACTTCCATAGATACTGCGAGCAACTTGTAAATGTATTAATTTGATTTTGTACAATATTCTGTTTTTTAAAACTCTGTCCTTTATGGTGAATAACAGTTGGTAGGGGTGTATACCAGACTTCCCAACCTCTGTCGTGAGCACGCTTACAGAGATCCACTTCTTCAAACCAGATAAAAAATCGCTCATCCAAGAGTCCAATCTCATCCAAACAGGATTTTCGTATCATGAATGCAGCACCCATTGGCTGATCGACATACTGTTCACTGTCGTAATTGAAATCTGCGGCTAGGTACTGTCGAAGTATTGGAATATTCGGCAGCACATGGTGAACTTTAAAAAAAATCAGCAATTGCGATAAAATTATTGGGAATCGCCTGATTGATTTCTGGAGAGATCCGTCCGGATTGAGTATGCGGCACCCTGCAATTCCCGCCCGCTTATGATCATCTAAAAAGGAAATGAATTGATCAAGAGTATGCTCAATAACATGGCAATCGGGATTGAGAAGAAGAATGTACTCTCCCTTCGCCTGCCGGATAGCCTGATTACACGCAACAGCAAATCCGCGATTATCCGGATTTGCAATAAGACTAATGTTTGAAAAATCCTTTTGTACCATCTCGGCGCTTCCGTCCGACGAACTATTATCAACAACAAAAACTTCAAATGGAAAAGACGGCGCATGGCACAATACCGACTCAAGGCATTCTTTGAGTAGTTCCCGCACATTCCAACTAACAATGACAATGGAGAGTTTCATAACCTCTCCATTATACTAATTAAAGCCTGTTTTGCAATGCCTATGGCCTTTCTTGTCCCTGAAATCTTCCCTGATAGTGCGCTTCTCCTTCGCATCGCTGGAAAATAAAACGTTGGTTAGTCCCTCCATTTTTTATGTTCCTTACTTTGCGCTTCGGGTATTTCACCTATCATGCCAAGCGGGGCAGAAGGCGAGATCGATGCCATCATATATTCGAGCTCTTCAAGCGTAAGAATTCCAACGTTTCCTTGCAGTGGTTGACCATCAGCTCCTTCAAGATTAAACTGTGGATATTCAAGCCCCATAGATAGTTGGGTAATAATGTATGATTAGATCGAAGCAAGTATAGCACAATTTTGATGTTTTGTCAATACCTATTAGCCTAACTATTATATTTGATTATAAAATAAAGGAATTATTATTATTATTGTGACTAACGACACTAGACAAAATGAGCTATTACTCATCAACAAGCCTTCCGGGCCAACATCGCACGACATCGTTGATAGAGTCAGAAAACAAACGGGAATTAAGCGTGTTGGACATGCGGGCACACTTGACCCGTTTGCAACAGGACTTTTGATTATTCTTGTCGGGCGAGAGCAGACAAAGCGGCAATCTGAGTTCTTGACCATGGATAAAACATACGAAGCTGTTATAAAAATTGGTGGAACAAGTACAACCGATGATTGCACCGGTGAGATAACATCTAATCCGCCGGAATCACCAATTACGCCAACATTAATTCAGAAAACACTCCAATCCTTTATCGGAACATTTGATCAGATGCCGCCGAATTTTAGCGCAAAAAAAATCAAAGGAAAAAAGGCATACGAACTCGCGAGAGAAGGAATACAACCCGACCTCAAGCCGAAACAAATAACAATCTATTCAATCGAATTTATTTCATATTCGTGGCCACTTCTGACAATTAGATGTTCAGTCTCGAGCGGCACCTATATTCGCGCATTAGCCCGCGATATCGGCAAAGCACTTGGAGGCGGAGCGTATTGCGAAAAGCTCATGCGCACCTCAATCGGCCCCTATAACCTTTCTGATGCGTCACTGCTTGATGAGCTCAATTCATTATAATTGATGCTTCTGTTTAATTGCCTCCATTCCACGTTCATATTTTTCAATAGATGCGATATGGATACCCAGTCGACGCCATGGAATTTTGTACATACACGAGGGTAGCCACTTACTTAAACCAACGCGCACCTCTCGCTTAAGATTTTCACCTGTTGAATACAATACCTCCGGAATATAAATTCCCGTATAGCCCAGCTCTAACATTGTAAGCCATACATCCCAGTCCTGAAATTTTTTTATCGCAGTATCAAATCCTGGGTGGTGCTCACGTCGCACAAGAGATGCCATATTGATATAATTCATCTTTTTTAACAACTCAACATCGTAAGGATAGCTTTTGAATAGTTTCCATTCCCACTTAAATGAAGAGTACGCAAATGAACATTCCGGATGCTCTTGCAATGCTTGAAACATTTTTTCCAAGCAATCCGGGCGCATGATAACATCGGCGTCGCACACAATAATGTATTCTCCGCGGGAAGCGGCAATACCTTCATTTCGCGTTATTTGTTTATCAACATTTTTTTCGTGTTTGATGTAGGTAACTCTGTCGAGATAGGGCTTGATCGCTTCATCCGTGGTATCAGTGGATCCATCGTTGATATAAATAACTTCGATATCCTTGTACGTTTGACTAAAAATACTCTCAAGCGTTCGAGGCAGTACCTTTCCTTCATTGAGTGCGGGAATAATAATTGAGATCATACATACGTAAGAATATTTTTTAATTTTTGTGCCTGGATCTCCCATCGAAATTCCCTTTGTACGCGCTCACGCCCTTGCTTGCCAAGCCGATTGCACAGTTCAGGGTCGCGAGTGAGAAGCAAAACGGCATCAGCTATTTCACTGCTGTTTTTTTCTGAAACCAAGAGACCTGTTTCTCCATCAATAATAGCATCGGAAATGCCACCGCTACGACTGCCTATGACGGCCTTTCCAAAACTATTTGCTTCAATGTAGGCCATACCAAACCCCTCGACATCGCCAAGTTCTTCATAGGGCGCCATAACAAATATATCGCATTCCCGGTAATACTTCTTTCTCATCTCATCAGAAACAATACCGACAAAATCTACATGCTGCTCCAGTGATAACTCGCGAACAAGCTTCATGAGATCACGGCGCATGTGCCCACCCCCCACAATACTATAGATACATGTTGGAAATGATTCAATGAGTTTTGGCAACGCCCGTATGACATACTCATGCCCTTTTCGTTTCACGAGACGCGCAACTGTCAGGAGTATCGGGAAGTGATCAGATGTTTTTGGAGTATCGTTTTTCTCTTCAAAAGTAACCGAACAAGGATATAGCAGCGAGATGCGTTTTTGTTCAATTCCATATGTTTGTACCTGCTGGAACGTGTAGGTGCTGTTTACCAGAATGACTTGCGCATGCCTAAGAAGAGATGCGGCCAATGCTTTTTTTCTTCGCGACCGCCCTGCCATCCCCAAATCCATCCCATGAAGGGATATACAGTACGGGATCCCCGTACAGAACGATGCGATACGCACTGCACTTCCTACTGGCAGTATTTGCCCTGCAATAATACATCGAATGTTTTCTTTTTTTGCAATATCAATAATAGTAAAAACAAGTTTAAGCCATTTAGGAAACCAGAATCTCGAAAGAAATGGCTTGCGGTATACAATATATGCACCGGGACGTTCTCTAACACCACTCGGAAGTTCCGGAGCAAGAATCACCCAATTAGAAGGCGGCATTTCATCAGAAAGGCCCATCCAATATTGTGCAATGCCTCCCACTGACGGATAAAAATCCATAGTAACAAGAAGTGTTTTTTTCATACATCGGTAGGTGCTGATACCCCAAGATCTCCCTTCCTCATTAATGAATTGGCAACAAGCATGACGTCTGCTTTTGTTACAATACGCAATGCAAAACAGAAGAGAATATATGTAGCACAACCGACAATGAGCACTATGGCAAAGGGAAGAGCATTTCCAATACTCAATAGCACCAGTGCCATCCCTCCGGTTGCAAGAACTATTTTGAGCGTTGAGCGGATCAGATAAGGCATTTCCGGCTTCCAGTAGGCCTGCGACCATGCAAGACTGGCAAGAAAAATAAAACAAGAAACTACTAGAGCTGTTAACGCCGCACCCACAACGCCAAACAGTGTTATAAGTGAAATATTCCCCACAATACTCAGAGTAGCGGCAATGCCGTAGAGGATCGTATTTTTTTGCTGTTGATTCGTTGCTGCAAAAAGCGCTCCAAAAGGAAAACAGAGAAATCCAAATACCATGGAAATACTTAACACCTGCATAACGCCGATGGTTGGAAGATAATGGTTATTGTAAAAAACAGATACGATATGTGGAGCCAAGATCACCATACCTGCAGCAATGGGCACCACGATGAGTATGAGGACATATAGCGTTTTTGCAAGCATTGATGAAATTCTGTGCGGTGATGAAAGCGCAAACGAGCTTAATGTCGGATACAGGCTTGCTGAGAGTGATGACGGGATAAGGTTGAGAGCAAGAATCATTTTATTTGCAGCCATAAACCAACCGACAGCCTCTTCTCCTGCAATCGACGCAAGGAGTGTTGCGTCCGTATAGGTATATATTCGTGAAAAAATAGCAGCTCCGGCAAATGGAAGCGATAATAGTACCATTTCTTTGAGTGTGTGCCAATCATACAGCGGCACAAACGATATATGGAGCTTATGCGATAGCACCCACAAGGCATACAAAAAATTTCCAACACTTCCGGCAAGAACAGCATACACAAGGTATTCGAGAGGTAGGTGTAATCCTATTGCACTCCCGCCTAGCCCAACCATTATTCCTATTGCGAGCACTCCTCCAATAGCTTCATTGGTTAAGTTATGGAATCCGCGGATAACCGACCATGTTGCAACAGAACACGTATCGATTACTGCGGCAATACCGGCGATGGAAATAAGATAGATGAGCTCAGATGGATAATTGAGCGCGTGAGAAAGTGCGATCATGCTTCCATACACCACAATTCCAAGAATAATGCGAGAAAAAAACATTTGGCGCACCATTTTCTCAACACCCCTTCCATCGCGTGCTGACTGCCGCGTCAGCATGGCAGATGTTCCGACATCAACAAATACGCCGAATAATGTGGTAAATGCCAATGCGGCGCTATATCTTCCCTGCTCGGCTGGACCAAATACATTTGCGACAATGACAAAATACACGAGGGTCATTGCTTTTTGCGCTGCAATCGAAAGCAAGAACATCGCGGTGTTTTTGGTCATTGTTTGTTTCTGAAGCGACATACCTCCATTATACCAAAAGAGCCTCTGAATGCGAGGCTCTTTTTTGCTTTATCGTTTTGAGAATTGGGGTGCGCGGCGAGCACGTTTGAGTCCGGGCTTTTTCCGCTCCTTAATACGAGGATCCCGCGTAAGGAAGCCGAGACTTCGAAGTGTTTTACGAAAATCTTCGTTCATGAGCAACAATGCTCTGGCAATACCGTGCCGTACGGCATCTGCTTGACCTCGAAATCCTCCGCCTAGAACTTTTACCGATATATCAAGTGAATCTTTTGTATTTGTTTGAATAAGGGGCGCTTGAACTGTTTGCAACATAACAAATGAAGGAAAATAGAGTTCAACGGGCTTCTGATTTACAACAAATTGTCCTGTTCCTTCCGTGATTCTCACGCGTGCAATGGCTTCCTTCCGCCTGCCCACCGCTCGATACTGAACAGATGAGGAAGCCACTGGCGCAACAGGTTCTTTTTTTACTCGAGAAACTTTCGGAGCAGCAGCTTTTTTAATCGATGATTTTGGTTTTGCTTCTACCATAGAGGTTCATTAGGATTGGATAGTGAGACGATTTATCATGCCCTTCCGCAAACGTGTGGGAGGAAGCATTTGATACACAACACGGCGCAGAACATCGGAAGGGTCTTTTTCCATCATGTGACCGAGCTGTTTAACTTTCATGCCTCCCGGATATCCGGAATAGTGATAATATTTTTTTTGCTCCAGTTTTAAACCTGTGATTTTTACCTGTTTAGCATTTGTCACAACAACAAAATCGCCGCCGTCAATATGGGGCTGATAGCTCACTTTGTGTTTGCCGCGCAGCAATGTTGCAATGCGTGTGGCTAACCGCCCAAGCACTTGGCCGCTTGCATCAAAAGTGTGCGTTTTTCTCTCTTTGAGAGTTGGTTTTTTTGTTACGCTTTTTTTCATAGATTTAGACAAGTTCGATGCGCGCAACATGGGCAGCATCCCCCTGGCGTTGGCCTATTTTTATTATGCGGGTATATCCGCCCGGGCGCTCCTTGTAGCGGGGACCGATATCCTCCAATAATTTCTTAACCGCATTTTCAACAGTTAAATACTTCATGAGATAGCGCCTGGCAGCTAATGTGCCGACTCTACTATGCGTAATCAACCGTTCAACAAACGGCCTTAGTGCTTTTGCCTTGGCCTCGGTTGTCTGAATCTTTTCATACAGAATCAGCTGCGATGCCAGGATGCGCAACAGCGCTTTGCGAGCTGACGCTTTTCGATCGAGTGTTTTTTTGGTGCTTCGGTGACGCATACTCATGAGTTAGAGACCTTTGCGGGGACGGCCTCTTTTTTTTGGTTCTTTAATTTCTTCTTCAGAACTAACAACTTCCTCATCTGCATGATTCTCGGAAAGATCAGAAAATTCAGGCTGTTCTTCGACATTCTCACCACCTTCTTCTGATGCCGCTTCTTCTTGTTTGCCAAGTAAGAATTGAAATTGTTCAACAAGTACGGAAGCAGCTTGCTTCACGGCATCTTCGGCACTGATACTGCCATCTGTTTCGATCGCAAGGACTATTTTATTATAGGTCGTCATCTGACCCACACGGACATTTTCCACACGCACTCCGACATTTCGAATGGGCGTAAAAATCGCATCAACGGTAATAGTGCCAATGTCTTCCTTTTCTTTTTCACGCGCTTCAGTCGGCAAATAACCGCGGCCCTTGCGCACGAACAAATCCATTTCAAGCTGAGCGTTTTTATTTGTTAGTGAACAGATAGCGTCGCCGGGATTCGCAATTTCTACGTCTTGCGTTGGTTCAATATCTGCGGCAGTCACTTGTTTTTCGCCTTTTGCTTTAAGCGTTAGCTTTACTGTTTCATCGGTATGCACCTTAAAACGCAATTGTTTCAGATTGAGGATAAGATCTACAACATCCTCCTTAACATACGGTAATGTTGAAAATTCGTGCGTTACACCCTTAATTTTAACGGCAACAATAGCGCCCCCTTCAAGCGATGAAAGAAGAACGCGGCGCATTGCAATACCAAGTGTAATGCCATACCCCGGATAGAGCGGTTCAATGGTAAGAATAGTCTCGTTGGGTTTACTCCCGGGAGTATATTCAAGCTTGGTTGGTAAAGGAATAAGCTCCATAAAGAAAAAATAATGAGCGAGTAATTAACGTGAATAATATTCTGTAATAAGACGGACATCGTAGAGTGGGTTCACTTCAGTAAGTGTCGGCATACCGACAACTTTTCCCTCAAGAGACTTCTTCTCCGAATGGATCCACCCTGGCACTTGCACTTTTTCGAGCACAGGCATCACCTCTTGGAACATTTTGCCCGGTTGAGATGCCTGTCTGACACCGATCGATTGTCCTGCTTTTACGCGATAAGATGGAATGGTGACTTTCTTACCATCTACGATAATGTGGCCGTGATTCACAAGTTGGCGCGCTTTTTGATGCGAGCTCGCCCATCCCAAGCGATACACAACATTATCCAAGCGCGTTTCTAACAGCTGCATAAAAATTTCTCCGGAATTGCCCAATGAACGGCTTGCGCGATTAAAATAATTGCTCATTTGCTTTTCGGTAATGCCATAGTAGAATCGTGCCTTTTGCTTTTCTCGGAGCTGAATGCCGTATGGCGTTAAGCGGGATTTTCCCTTCTTTTTGGTGCTAATCATGCCTGGGGCATAATTTCGCTTTACAATAGCGCACTTGGGGGTATAGCAACGATCACCCTTCAAGTAGAGCTTTGTTCCTGCTCGGCGACATAATCTGCATTTATCAAGTATGCGTGACATATATTCTTGTAGTGCCTACTAGACTCTTCGTACGCGAGGAGCGCGGCATCCATTATGAGGAATAGGAGTTACATCTTTGAGTGCAATAACATTGATACCGTTGGCATTCAATGCACGAACGGCCGCTTCTCTGCCAGAGCCGACACCTTTTACAAATACTGAAGCATCAGTGAGTCCATAGGGTTTTACGCGTTCCATAACCTGCTTAACAATCACGCTTGCAGCATAGGGTGTGGCCTTTTTGGGCCCTCGGAAACCACAACCGCCCGCTGAAGCCCAGCCAAGCACATTGCCATGCGCATCGGTCACAGTGACTATCGTATTATTGAATGTTGCTTTGATATGCACAGCTCCAACAGGAATAGAACGGTATACCTTCTTTTTGCTTTTCTTTTTTACACCGGAACCTTCTTTTTTTTCAACCTTTTCTATCGGCGCAGATTCAACGCCAAGATCTCCGAATAGTTGTGATGTTTGATCAGACATAGGCTCAATTATGTTTTGGTTGCGATACGTTTACCCGACATCATAGTCACTCGCTTATTGCCGCGAACGGTTCGGGAATTTGTTTTTGTCCTCTGGCCGTGAACAGGCAATTTTTTACTATGCCTGCTGCCGCGATAATCGCCGATTTCTTTGTGGTGTTTGATATTTGTCTGGACTTCTCTCCGCAAATCGCCTTCAACACGGAAATGTTTCTCGATATATTCTCGCAATTTGTTGCATTCGCTTTCGGTGAGGTCTTTGGTGCGTTTTTGTCCATCTACACCAACAGTCTGAAGCACCTTGCGTGCGGATGTCAAGCCTATGCCGTACAAATACGGCAATGCATACTCTATTTTTTTCTGCTGAGGCAGGACATAGCCTGCAATACGTAATGCCATATATTAGCCTTGGCGCTGTTTATGTTTTGGATTTTCACAAATCACCATCACACGCTTGTTTCTACGGATGGTTTTGCATTTCAAACAAATTTTTTTTACTGATGATCGGACCTTCATAGGGGGCTTAAAAGCGAAAAATAACACGTCCCTTCGTTAAGTCGTAGGGCGTCATCTGTACTTTAACTCTGTCACTCGGAAGCAACCGTATGCGATGCATGCGCATCTTACCAGACAAATGAGCCAATATTTCATGGCCATTGTCAAGGCGTACGCGGAAGCTTGCGGCAGGCAATAGTTCGATTACCTCGCCTTCAGCTTCGATAAACGCCTTGCTCTCGGCAGTTGTTTCGCTCATGAACAGTCCTGTCTAAAAATAAAGAAAAAATCGCTCTCCACTAGCCAAAAGAGTGATATGGTTTTCGCCATCTACTTACCTGCTCCACTCTACCCTCTTTTTCCAATAGTGTCAATAGTATCAAAGAATATGCTCCCTGTAAAGGTTTTACATACCCGTTTAATGCGCTATGATTATATGCATATGAAAATATATAGTATTGCAAGCCCCATCGGAAACCTTGAGGATATAACATTTCGAGCCATATCAATCCTCAAAACGGCCAATTTCATCCTCTGTGAAGACACGCGAACGACAAGTAAACTTTTGCGTCATTATGGCATACTCACTCCAACTCTTTCTTATCACCAGCATAGTAAAACCGCTGTTATTGATAAGATTATCCACATGGTGCAGAGCGGGTCGGTGCTTGCGCTATTGACAGATGCGGGCACCCCAGGAGTATCTGATCCCGGCAACGAGCTCATAGCAACCCTTATCAGCCACTGCGGACCCGGCTTGGAAATCATTCCCATTCCCGGCGCATCCGCTGTGAGCACCCTTGCATCGGTTGCAGGTATTCCCATGAATTCATTTTTGTTCATGGGATTTCCGCCACACAAAAAGAAACGGAAATCATTTTTTGAAAAAATGGCACGAAGTGAAGAACCGGTCGTGCTCTTTGAATCACCGCATCGCATTATCAAAACTCTTCTGTCGATTGAAGCCGTACTTCCCACCTCCTATACAATCGTTGGCCGAGAGCTCACAAAAATTCATGAAACAATCTACCGCGGAATAATCTCTGATGTCAGAAAAAAGCTTGAACAGGAAGGCCCTCGAGGAGAATTCACTGTTATTGTACATCAACAACAGCCCGGATGCGCCGCACACCGGCACTGCACGCCTCTTCTTTGACAATGGTTATATGTCCAATTTCTCCCGTTTGTGCCACATGGGGCCCGCCACAGAACTCCTTTGAAAACGCTTGTTCAAGTGTGGGGCCGACATAGTACACCTTCACGCGATCCGGATATTTTTCTTTAAAAAAATGCAGTGCGCCTGTCGCCCTTGCTTGGTCTATGGGTAATTCAACAAACTGTACGGATAAATCTTGGCGCACGGCATCATTCACAATACTCTCAATACGCTCTAGTTCTTGCGGTGTGAGCTTTCGTCCAAAGGTGAAATCAAAGCGAGTCCGCTCAACGGTAATATCGGACCCTTGCTGATGGACATCGGAACCTAATACATCGCGCAATGCCTTGTGTAGGAGGTGGGTAGCCGTGTGAAGACGGGTAACAATGTGCAGTTCACGCTCATCCGACGCTTTCAATTCACCGGTATCAAGAAGAAGGCCGTGCCCCCCAAACTTCTTTTCAAGCCCTGCCCGAGAAATCTCTTGGTGTTTCTTGAATGCCGCATCAAAACAATCTCGAGTAAGGTGGGCCGCCTTAGGACCGCCGATTTCTTTGATAATTTCATACGGCAAGCCATAGCTTTCATAGAGTTTAAATGCTGTAACAGCATCTATTATTTCTAGCTTGTTCAATTCTTTAAGGCCTGACTTTAATGTTTTGAGAAACTTTTCTTTTTCCTTGGAAAATTCTTCTTGTACGATTGCTTTTGCAAGTTCTCCGTACCACGGAGCATAGAGATCAACAACCTTCAACAGAACATGGAGGGCGTTAAAAAGAGCTTCGCGAGATTGATGCTCGTGCACTATAACTCTGCGCATCAAGCGGCGTAAGATATATCCACGCTCCTTATTGGACGGACGAACTCCATCGCACAAGAGAAAAACAACCGCACGGCAATGATCAGCGGCAATCCGCCGCGTTCTCTCATCAAGACTGCTCGGTATAAGCTCCATAAGCGGCGCAAATAAATCTGTCTCAAAAATAGTCTGTGTTTGTTGGGAAATCATGGCAAGACGCTCAAGGCCCATCCCGGTATCAATGCCTGGCGTTTCGAGCTGCGATAGTTGCGCTGTGCCGGAAGCAAGCTCCTCCCGAGAACCGCTGCACAAGAACTGATTGAATACGATATTCCATATTTCAATATCCTTCCCTTGGGCATTGGTGCAGTAGACTTCCGTTGTCGGCCCACAGGGACCCGAAGATCCTGTCGGACCCCAAAATACATCATCCATTCCCTCTTCCCGGATGTCTGCAACGCCAAGTTCCTGCCAAAGCGCCCGAGATTCCTCGTCTTTGGGCACATGTGCGCTTCCCTCAAAGATGGTTACATATGAAATTGTTAATCTCATCACGTTTGTTATAAACTCATGCGCAAAAACAATTGCCTCTTTTTTGAAATACCCGCCGAACGAAAAATTACCGAGCATTTCGAAAAACGTGAGATGGGACTCATCCCCCACTTCGTCGATATCTGATGTGCGGAAGCTTTTTTGAATCGAAACGGTATTCAGCGAGCCGAAATCAGCTTGCGCATCCGCTTCGCCGGTATAATACTTTTTAAACTGCTGCATGCCGGCTGTCGTCAAAAGCACCGATGGGTCATCCGGTATCAATGACGAAGAAGGCACAATTGTATGCCCACTCTCGTTAAAAAATTCTGTGAATGCTTTTCGTATTTCGTTTGAAGTCATAACACATTTAAAAATTCTTCCTGTGAAAATCCTGATTGCTTAATGATTGCCATCAATAATGGCCGTTTCAAATCGCCAGAGTGATGGGGAACTGAAGTAATTTTTCCAGTCTTTTGATGACGTAAGATTACATGACTGCCAGACTGATGGCGCACAACAAATCCAAGCCTTTCAAGCGCTCGGATACATTCAAGAGGTTTGACTTGCGGCATGCGGTACGACACACGCGTAGCTATTCAAATGTCTTTGGCGAAACAACACTCACATGCGCAGCAACGTATTCTTTTTCAATCGGAATTTCATCCCCGTCTTCTGCAAGTATGCGTAAATATCCATTGATTGCATCTGCTATATTTGCCCTTGCTTCTTCAAATGTATTACCCTGACTTACACACCCGGGAAGAGCGGGAACAGTTACAACATATCCTCCTTCTTCAGTGGGTTGAAAATAGGCTGTATAGCGTAACGATGTATCGTAATTCATATAGATAAGTGTTTCAAAAAAATTCTTATTCGTCAAATTCACGCGCCCCGCTTCTTATCCCGAAACAGTATCAGAAAATGTTCTCGCTCTTTTTCACTCAATTCAGTAAAATGTTCATCATCTTTTTGTGATTGGAGATAGAGTTCGTCTTGAAATTCTCTTGGAAGCAGGTGGGCATGTACGTGATTTACTTTCAGTAGTGATTCCGGTAAAAAAGGTTTGCAGTGCTGACGCATGTCGCATCCCGATGCCACATAGCCAAGAATATAATCTTGAAACTCAAGTGCTGTATCAAAAAAATTTGTTCGCTCTTCTTGGTTAAGCTCCGATGGCTTTTCAACGTGGCGGCGAGGAATAATCAGAAGATGTCCAGGCACAAGACGAGGATTACTCAGCAGCACAAAACAATGTTCGCGATACGCAACAATATGTTCTGTTTCATCATTGATGATTGTGCAAAACCGACACGACATATTACATTAATGACTAGAAGCCTTTTTCACAATACAACTTCTGCTGTTGAGTGCAGTTCGAAGCGATTGTGAAGCGTGGAGAAAGGCGTATGAGCCTATACGCCGTCGAGCACTGGAACAATCAACGAAGAAATGTGTCAACGGCAGGAGTTGTTGTTATAATTCCTCCGCCCAGCATAGCACTCCCCCTATAAAACACAATTGCCTGTCCGGAAGTCACGGCGCGCTGTTTGGAAAAGAATACTATATGCAATGTACCCCTTTTACTACCGATCTGCACTCTGCATCGTTGCAATGGCTGACGGTAGCGAATGCGTGCAAGCACAATGCATGGCAGCTTCGGCGCTGCGCCAATCCAATGAATAGCCTTGCATATCAACTCTTTTTTATACAGCGCGGAGTCATTCTGGTGTCCCACATATACGACATTTTGTTTAATATCTTTCCCAACAACATAATAGGCATCTGCTCCACCGCCGAATCCAAGCCCATGCCGCTGCCCTATCGTATAATACTCTGCTCCATCGTGTGTCCCCACCTGTTGGCCATCACATGTAAGAAGCGCCCCTTTCTTAGTACGGACGGCATCTTTGAGAAAATCCTTCATTGCCACCTTACCTACAAAACAAATGCCCTGACTGTCTTTACGATCCCAATTTGGCAGCTTTGCTTTTTTGGCGAGGTCACGCACTTCAGACTTGAGAAGATTTCCAAGAGGAAACAGACTTCGATTCAACTGCTGTTGCATGAGTCCATAGAGAAAATACGATTGATCTTTATTTCGGTCTTTTGCGATATGAAGCTGGAAACCTTCTCGTGTGCTCTTTTTTATAACGTAGTGGCCGGTAGCAATAGTGGCTGCTCCTTCTTTTCGAGCACGCTTCAAAAAAGCTCCAAACTTTACATGCGTATTACACATGATATCCGGATTTGGCGTTATGCCCTTTTTGTAGCCGTCAAACAAATACTGAACGACATGGTCAAAATATTCTTTTCGAAAATCCCACGCTTCAAAGGGGATACTCAAGTGCTCTGCAACCGCCTGAGCTGAAAGCCGATCGTCTTCTTGGGCACAGGATAGCAATGCAGAACTTTTTGGCACTATATCTACATAATCAAACTCACGCATAAATACGGCACGCACGTTAAATCCCTGTTGTTTTAGTAAAAGCGCTGCTACGGCAGAATCAACTCCGCCCGACAGAGCGACGAAAACTTTTTTTCCTTTATGCGGCATAAAAAAAGCCCTAGATTCGGGCTGGTATAAGACGGTAGATTATATGCTGTCCGTTAATTTCTTCAGGACCATTTAGATACTGTATTTCATTCACATAGGCTATATAAGCAAAGGGGCCTTCCTTATTTTCCTCCACTCGGACAGCTCCGGGTATCTGCGTATGAATGTGCGAACAATCAGGGATGTACGGTGCGCAAGGTTCATTATAACCCCAATCACGATAACCATATCCGGTATCTGCGTACATTATCATTTACCTAGCATTAGAATAGCGCGAAAAACATATTTTGTCAATACTGCTCGGCAATTAACCGCAGCTGCTCTCTGCCGGGAACTTCGTGGCATTTGCGGCAGCGTGCCTGGTATTCCTCATCTCCCACAACAAGCTGTTCACTCCCATACTGCGCCGGTTTTCCATCAACAAGCCGCTGGGATTGCGTTGCACGCTCTCCACATAGCATACACACAGCATCAAGCTTATCTACTCGGTCTGCAATCGCCATGAGCTGCGGTACAATACCGAATGGCTCACCGCGAAAATCCATATCAAGACCTGTAATAATTACCGAAATGCTATTTTGGCGAAGCGCTTCAATGACACCAATAAGCGATTTGTCATAGAAATGTGCTTCATCGATGCCGACAATATCCATTTCTTCTGAACGTGCAAGTATATATGATGGTTCATGAGTACGAATTGCTGTCAACGATGCACCATTCCTGCTAACCAATTCTTCGCTTCTGTTCCATCGCTCATCTATGGTATGTTTGAATACAAGCACTTTTTTGCGGGAGATCATGCAGCGTTTCAAGCGCCTAATCAGCTCTTCGCTTTTCCCGGAAAACATGCAGCCTGCAATCACTTCTATTGTTCCCATATGTACCAAAAAGTCGGAGCTATCAATCTATTTCTTCTTTTTTCTCTTTCAAAAAAGAAAACCATTCTTCCGTAATTTCCACCAGTGCTTGGAATGGCAACTCAATAAGTACGTCAAAGAGAAAGATAAAAATATTAATCCTGGAAATGTTGAACGACAACCAGTGCCCGACTTGAATAATCGGCAAAAAGAATGAATCGAAAAAAAGCGCAATAAAGCTTGGCTTTGATTTAATAATAATAAAGTCACGAACCGAGCGCCTTAGACTGACGCCGAAAAATGTGATAAGACAGACAAAGAGCACAAAAATTACCCCGCTCACAGCATTGAATTGCAGTTTTCGAAGCACCCAAATAATAGCGCCGAATGAAACGGCAAACAGCGCAAGGTGGAGTATAGTAAAAATAACAGTAAGCGTACGTGAGCGTTTTTTTTCACGATATCGCTGTGGAGTAAATACCGCCATGGGCGCATTCACATCGATCATTTCTTTTATTGCAGTCACAATCATTGCCGTATTATCTTTTTTAGGAAATTTTACAGAAAGCGTAATAGCAAGTAAGAGTGCCGGTGGAAAGACAACATTCACGATCAATGGCAGTGAATTGACATGACCAAGCGTCAGAATGTCGTAAGGCAACTCGATAGCAAACCCCAAAACCATTTTTGTAAGAAAAATATAGACGAATGCGCGGATAGTACGGGATACCAAGCGTTTTTTCTGCATCTGGTAGAGTGATTCACAGAGGCGTGTTATCTCCGCTTCCAATTGGGTATCTTGTTCAAGTACTGCATTCCCATGCTTTTTGATAATGGTGTGTAAAATAAAAAACGGGATACGGAATCTTCGAAATGCTTGGGTCAGTCTGCGGTTCAACGGATGCTTAATAAGCGCTTCAATGCTTGCGCGCGTGCGTTCATAGCTTTCCGTCAATAGGTCACTGTGGTTTTTCGCATATGCCGTCCATTCCGGAAATGTGTGTTTCAAAACAAAAAATCGCAGGCGTAGTGCATCGGGCCTGAGCAATACGCGATACGTTGCAATATACACTTGCTGTCTGCGCAGTTTATCATCCTCCACGCCGCTTTCCACGCTATCGACAAGCTGTTCATACATCAAATGCACAAGCGCTTCTTCCTTTGTGAGCGGAGCGAGCAGTTCATCAATGGCGCATGCAGACATTCCCAGTAACCACTCCTCATCAGCATCGGAAAGTTTATGGTTTTGCCGCAGTGTTTCCGCAACGCCAACAAACGTGTCAAGAATTTCCGCTACTTTTACAACAGCTGATGTAGGTATGGTGTTATTGGAAAAATAGCGTGATCTGATAAGTTCTTTAACAAGCGCATCTGCTATATCTGAACGAGATTCTTGAAAAATAAGGCGGCGGCTTAAAATGCGCTTAATGGCATTTTGCCGAAGCAAATGCTCATCTTGATAATCAATAATGTTTCTAATTTTTTCATAATAAAATGCGAGCGCACTACTCGCTTCGCTCACGCTCATCATCGGCTCATCTGCCGGCACAACCGTCTTTTTTTCCATCATGATGCGGATGTACCGTTGAAGTTTTTCATTTTTTTCATGCATAGACAGCAGTGTTGGGCTGTTACTGCGCTTTTTTTGGCCCTGTAAACGACGTTGGTTTTTTTGCAGCTAAATCTGTCAAAGAAATTGGTGGCTGACTTGGAGCTGGTTGTATTTTTCTTGGACTAGGAGGATGCGTCATTCCTTGGGGAGCGCGCGGACGATCTTGAAATTGGTCATCTCTGCGATCGTCTCTACGATCGTCTCTACGCGGAGGACGCGAACGCATCGGCGGTCTGTCACGTCTATCTGAACCGCGGTCAAAACGATCCCGCGATGTCATCCGTTCTCCTTGCTGTTCTTCGCGTTTGCGATCTTCTTCCTGCATACTCTCTGTCCACCGTGTGATTTTTTCTTCCACAAGCTCGCGTTTCTTTGCATAGCGTTCGCGCGAAACACGAATGACCTTTTCCTCGTTGCCTGTAATATCTTCTTTGGGAAACGGCGGCAATCCGTTTGATGAAAATGGATCGGATACCAATCCATCGATCATAAGTTTGATATAGAAGGCATGCTTGGGTAAATTCACCAAATCTTCTTCAATAAAACGCGGCGTGAATTCTTTCACTAAAAATTCCGCATCTCCGGCACCGACACGGAATGTAATAATAGTTCCGACGTTGCCAAACACGGCAGCACGAACAGTTTCGTCAAGTTGCTCAATATATTGGTGCGCCATAATCAAGCTCAAGTGGTATTTTCGCGCCTCAGATAAAATATTCGCAAAACTTTCCGTAGCATAGTTTTGAAATTCATCAACATAGAGGAAAAAATCGCGGCGGTCTTCTTCGGGCACATCTACGCGCTCCATGGCTGAAAGCTGAATTTTGGTAATCAGCATACCCCCTAGCAGGCGGCTGTTGTCCTCGCCGATTCTTCCCTTGGAAAGATTGAGGATCAAAATCTTTCCTTCATCCATAATGTCGCGAATATTGATAGTCGACTTCACCTGACCCACAATATTGCGAATAATAGAAGCAGATAAAAACTGCCCTACCTTATTTTGAATAGGAGCAATGGCTTCTGTCGCAAATTTTTCGTTATACTTTGCAAATTCGCTCACCCAAAATGCCTTGACGATAGGGTCTTTTATCTTTTCAATAACTTTAAGCCGATAGGGCTTATCCGCCAACATGCGATTCACGCCAAGCATGGTGCTTCCCGGATAATCCAAGAGAGCGAGAAGGGTATTGTTAAGAATATATTCCATACGAGGGCTCCACACATCTGGCCAGATTTTTTTGAATACCCCCATGAGCCCGGATGCGACCAAATGCTTATGCCGCTCGTCAACAGTTTCCAAAATATTAAACGCGACCGGATAGTCCATATCCCCGGGATTGATATACACAACATCGTTAACGCGGTTTGAAGGAATGTACCGAAGGATCGTTTCAGCAAGCTCCCCATGAGGATCAACAACGCCAACTCCCCTGCCCATGCGAATATCTTCTATGATCATATTCTCGAGCGTGGTTGATTTGCCCATGCCGGTTTTACCGATAATATACATGTGGCGCCGGCGATCGTCGGTTTTAATACCGAACCGCCGATTGTGGTTTCTGAAATTTGCAATGCCAACCGGTGTAATGTCTGTCATAGAAAAGGAATATTATCTGGCGTGTCTTCTGTTTCTTCCAGCGAAGGAAGTGGTGCGCGCGATGGTGCAGTGGCAACCTCATGAAGTGGAAGTGATTTGGGCGGTTCACCCCTCCGACTTGCTGTTTTACTCAACAACGGCGCGGCAATGTCTATCATAGGGAAGTGCCAGAGCGTTGCAAGCTCCTCAGCATTAAGAATATAGGGGGGATGCCCTCCGACAGCCGAACGATTCCTATACGCGCGCATAAGCTTGTTCTGCCGCCTCGCTATGCGCTGGGGAACAAAGAAATAATTTGCGGATACTTTTGAACAATCGTCCATGGTGAAGGTATTCAAATCAAGAATACTAAATTGCTTGAATGCGCCCAAAAGACCTGCCATCGCACGCTGTTTCATGTATATCTGCCGCGGCGCCAGATATACCAAGCGGATTTTCACAAAAAAACCTGGCTTTGCTAATTTCATCTGAATTTGCTCCAAAACATTTTTTTCTCCCGGAGAAAGAAATTGCATAAGACTCGGATAGTTCTGCCCTCCCGCGGCTTTGCCACCCTCACCCGGACCACTGCCGGCAAAACCGAATAATTCTTTTGTAAACTCATGTGCAAGATTCACTACCCATCCAAACAGACCCTTGGTAAGCGTATCAATGGCGCTGCTCTTGTGGGAAACTTTTTGCCCAATAAGCCTTTTCACCTCATCAAGGCCGTTTTTGTGCCATGTATTATCTGTTGCAACGAGGGCGATTTGGATCCATGCCTGCTCACCCTGTTTAAGCGTTGAAAGGTATTCGAATAAAGTTGCAAGTGGATCTTTGAATGTTCCTGAAAGCTTATCTTCAAAACTGATATACGTCTTGATGGGATACATATAGGGCCTGGTAAGAACAAGCTCCGATCCCCACATTTCATAATTTTCATCAGGCCAATACTGAGGAACATCGAGCACATAGTCGGTCGTCTCAGTGATTTCAGCATCGGGATACTGGGCAAAAATAGAAGCTTCAAGTAATGGCCGGTATTTAGCCGCAATACGGACATAGAACTGGACAAATCCCCCGCGACTAATGAGTTCGCACGAAAAACGGTCTTGTAATTTCCCTTTCCAAAATCGATCGATAAGCGTTCCTTTGCCGCTGAAAAGCCCTGTCATGTGAAGAAAGAAATTTTCAATCGCTTTCGGAGGCTGTTCTGTCTGCTTGGGAACATTGATGGCCAAAAAAACATAATCAATAGCCCCAAGATAGGCTCCGCGCCTGTCTTTCAGCCACATTTTCCACAAGCCATTGACGGAAATGAGAAGGATAATAAACCAACCGCCCCCGCTTAACATCCACCACATTGCGGAAAACGGATTAGAAAAATTTGGAATCAAGTCGAGCAAAAATTCCATATAGGTATAGTATAGCACTTTTTACTCACAATTTCAATGCCACACATGAGGCATTATCGCGGAGGGATTAGATGCTATCTCTCTACATACTACTTCTTATGTTTTGCTTCCCATTCATTCCATGCCACCAGCATTGGTGATGCAACAAAAATTGATGAATAGGTTCCGATGGCAATACCCAACAGTAACGCGAGGGAAAATGTTTTGATCGTTTCACCGCCAAAAAAGAAAATGGCGAGAAGCACCAGAAGCACTGTTAGCGACGTATTAATAGAGCGAACAATTGTTTCATTGAGAGATTTATTCACAATATCTTCGAATTCCCCGCGGAATTTGGTGAGATTTTCACGAATACGGTCGAATACCACAATCGTATCATGCACCGAAAAACCAAGAACCGTCAGAAATGCCGGGATAAACGAACTGTTCACTTCAATGCCGCCGAAATGTCCCAAGAATGCGAATATGCCAAGAACAAACAGAAGATCATGGAAGAGCGCTATAATAGCACATGTGCCATATTTCCACGAAGCAACAGGAAATGATACTTTTCGGAATACAAACGAGATATACAGCAATATCATCACAAGTGCCAGCACAATGGCAATAATCGATTTCTGTTTGAGCTCGCTTCCTATGATGGGCCCGATCGAATCGAATGACCGTTCAACAAGAGCACTGTCCTCTTTTTTCAATCCAGCTATGATCGCCTGATGTGTCGGCTCGTCAACAGTTTTAAAACGGAAAATAACGCCCCTCTCCCCCGATGGTTTAATCTCCGCATCTTTAATGCCTGCGTGTTCAAGTATGCCGTTCAAATCCTTCAATGGGGGCCGCGATTGGGAATATGCAACTTCCAAAAGGCTTCCGCCGGTGAAATCGATGCCGAACTTCAGCTGCCAAAGCGCCAATGCCACAATGCCAACTACGAGCATGCCTGCCGAAATCGAAAGCCAAAAATACCTTTTGTTGATGATGTTGAATGTTTTCATACGTTCTTTTTTGTATTGTTAAATAGCCATTCGTGGTTACGCAGTTTCCAGCCGGATACCAAACGCAAGAGCATTCGTGTAATGACAATCGCGGTAAACATGCTCAATGCAATACCCAATGCAAGCGTCAACGCAAAACCTTTGATAAGACTTGCGGAAAACCAGAAGAGGATAAAGCACGTAATCAATGACGACATATTGCTGTCGCGAATAGATGTCCATGCACGCCTAAACCCATCACGAATACTTCCATCGAGATTCTTTCCCCAGTGAAGCTCTTCCTTCATGCGTTCAAAAATTAAGATATTCGCATCCACAGCCATACCGACCGAAAGGATAAAACCCGCAATACCCGCAAGGCTCAATGTTACCGGCCAGATCTTGAAAAGCGCTAGGGTAAGCATTGCATACATGCAGAGAGCGATCACGGCTATGAGGCCGGGTATGCGATAAAACAGGATCATGAACAGTGCAACAAGCGCAAATCCGATGAGTCCCGCCTGTAAGCTCTTTTGAAGTGATTCGTTTCCCAAACTTGCTCCAATTGTCTGCTGACTGATGAGTGTGACAGGAATCGGCAGCGCGCCCGTATTTAAGCGCTGTGCCAAAAGCTTTGCTTCTTGAAGCGCAAAATTTCCGGTAATCACAGCCTTGCCTTCTTTGATCGGCTGGTTCACTCGCGGAATGCTGATCGGCTGAGCATCCAAGAAAATGGCAATTTCCTTACCAACATTTGCCGCTGTAAGATCGCCGAACAATTTCTTTCCTTCATCGTCAAATTCCAAACCCACTTCGGGAGCCTGTGTTTGCGGGTCAAAGTCAACATATGCCCGTTTCAACTGCTTACCGGTAAGTTCTGTCGCCAGCCACTCGTCGGGCTTTTTCTGGAAATCTGCAGCTGATTTTGTTTTCAACAGCACCCGCGCAACATTATACTGCTTTACTGTCCGCTCATCCTGTTTATAAATCAGATGATACCCAAATGCAGTTTCGATACTATCTGAAATTGCGCCTTTGGCGAGCGGAAACGCTCCGTCCTCAAATGGTTTGACCATAACGCCCCTGCCAAACCACCCCAAATCACCGCCACGTTCCGGTGCTCCCGGTTCGGTGGAATATTTTTTTGCAAATTCAACAAAATTTTCTTTGGTAAGCTGTTTTTTCAAATCTTCTAGTTGTTTTCGCGCGTCATCCTTTGACGTTTCCTTGCTGCAGCTCTGTGCACCCTTATAGCATATCAATAAATGGTTTGCTTTTATTTCGCCATTATCCCGCGCCCCTAAGACCTTCACAATACTGAGGCCATCCGGTCCTGTGAGAATATCGGGGAGCAGCTCGCCTGTTTTTCCTTTTGCGGCCATATCATAGAGGGCATTTCCTTGGGAATCCGGCGAGAGCCATCCCACCTCTCCGCCCTTTTCTTTTGTAAGTTCATCATCGGAAAAGCTTTTTGCGAGCTCTCCGAATTGCGCTCCTTCCTTTGCCTGTTTCAAAACACTTTCTGCTTTTGCGCGCCTATCGGCATTGAATGTATCGATCTCTTTCTGTTGTTCGGGGGTCAATGACATAATAACCTGCTGATCTTTTGCCGGATTAGCTGTTTTGAATTCCAAAAGCGGCGTATCGCCGATCATCTTGATTGCCTGCGAAATATCACTTACCCCCGCAAGCTCCACAATAATACGATAATCGTTGCCTACTTTTACTGTTTGTACAACCGGCTCTGCAACGCCAAACATATTCACGCGCCGCTCAATAACATCTCGCGCGCCTTCAAGCGCGGAAGTCTGGTCCTTTGCAGCTGTTTTTGCCAGATCAGCCTGATACACAAGATGGGTTCCTCCGCGAAGGTCAAGTCCAAGCCTAAAGCGTTCCGCGGGCCAGACGGGAATATGAATCTCAGGGAGTGAAATACCTTTAAGAGGCTCAACCGTACGGAGTCGCGCTTCGAGTGCGCCTTTATTGGCATTATAAAATTCAATGCTATTGTAGGCTGTTGCAATAAGTGTAAGGAGAAATACTCCTGCGATAATCCAACGGAGCTTTGCGCGCGGAGAGAGGCGCATTTTTGATGATTGCTTCATATGGTAAGTAACCTAATGTATACAAGAAAAAAGCGGCGCATACGCTATCCATGCCGCAACGAATGGTAGTATAAGAAAGTCTCCAGAAAAATGCAAATGCCTTTTCGCCAGCGCCATGCTAGCATTCTTTGAATTGCCGGTAGAGAGCAAGCGTTTGCGAAAAAACCGTTTCAGAATTATAGAATCGTTCAATAACGCTTTTGTATGTTTGCGCAGAGGCAATCGGCGCACCCTCCGATACCAACAATGCGTTCAGTTTGAAAATAAAGTCTTTGATATTATTTGCGGCAAACGTTGTGCCGACTGCATGAAGGATTTCAACATTTTCTGCAATATCAGATACGAGCACGGGGCATCCATAGCTCATTGCCTCTAAGATAGCATAAGATAAACCTTCGCTCTGGGAAGCATGCACAAAGAGACGTGCATTACAGTAAAGCTGGGCTAGTGGTTCGCCCGTTTGCTCTCCAAGAAACAAGATATTCGGATCTCCTGCAGATAATGCTTTTAATTCTGCTTCATAGTCATCGGTGTGGCATGCGGAACCAACAATGGCAAGTTTCGGCAATACACTACCGCGCCGCTGCATGACTTGGTATCCCTTTATGACAAAATGAATATTTTTGTGCCGCACAAGGCGCGAGACAAGAAGGATATAGTTGTTTTTGGAAAGTCCAAATTGCCGCACATGCGTATCGCTTTTCTCGTGCGAGGGAAGCACAACGGCATTGGGAAGGTACACTGCATCCCTACCGTATGTTTTTTTGATATATGTCTGAATTGTTTGAGATACGGCAATCGTGCGATGCGGCAATGTGCAGCAAACCACTTCACCTAGCCGAAAAACACAGCGGGCCAACCAACCCCACTTTTGGTGAAAATAATCCTGGCAGTGAAATGTTGCGATAACGCGTGAGCGCGGAGCAAGCAGTCGAGGGATCCACGCAAACAGAGACGGGCCGATACCATGGTAGTGGATGATATCAGCATGCATGAAGAGTGCATGAATGGATGCAAAAAATGTTTGAATGACAGTTTCAAAATGCTTACTGCAAATAGTAGGAACGGTAATACAGTGAACACCTTCATAATATTTTTGTGTTCCCCTGTCACCCACATAAGAAGACCGGCAATACGCAATTACCTCGTGCCCTTCGCGCACCAAGCGCAGAGCCAAATCTTCCACATGGCGCTCAATACCTCCGCTGCGGGCAGGAAGGCCCTTTTGTCCGATCATGACTATTCTCATAGTGAACCATACCTAACCACAAAAGAAGCTACTTGTCAAGGCTGCCTAAGGCTTCCCGAATTCTAAACTCTTCGCTCCAGGTGTTCATCTGTCGGGGCCGCAATTTCCCTGCTAGAAAATTGCTTAGATTCCTCGCCGTCGCTCGTCAAAAACCTGCCAGACGAACACCTGGGCGGAGTTTCGTAATCAGAGAATCTTGTCCGTTTTCAACTCTTGCACGGCTTCGCGGTATACATTCATGAGTGAGTCGTAATATACTTGAGGTAAACAGATATTTTCATAGTGCTGTATGCCTTTGTTGATAAGATCTTCCATGAGCGCCGTATTGCCGAGCAACTCGGTAATCCTTCCGGCAAGTGCAATAGGATCGCCTCCTGGAACTAAAAGTTTTTCTGATACTGCGCCAAGCAATTCTCTCAATGCTCCAATATCGGATCCTATCGGTAGCGTGTGTGCAAACAAGCTTTCCGGCACAACGTAACAGAACGGCTCATGCCATCGGGATGGCACAAGTACGAAGCGTGCGGACGCCATCAACCGCCGTACTTCCTCCCGGGGCTGGAAACCTGCAAAATGCACTCGATCGGAAACTCCGCTCGTTGCCGCATGGCGTTCCAATGATTCACGAGCAGAGCCATCGCCAACAATAACAAGCGGCAAACTAAGGTACTTCAGCGCAGCTAGTGCAACATCAAATCCCTTTTCTTCGGATAGGCGGCCAACACAGAGAAGGAAATCCTTTTTTTGAATGTGATCACTACTATCGTCGGCACTCTTTACAAAATGATTAAGCGTGTAGATTTTGGTTTCTGAATATCCCCCCTGTATGAGTTTTTCGGCAACAATAGATGAGGGCGCAATCCACTTCTGAATCATTTTTGTATTCATACCAAGTGCTCGATGAATAGTCATTTCAATCGCACATGCCATGCCGGCAAGAATTGATCCCTTCACAGAGCGGTTCCATGCATCATGAAAATAATTTCCTTTCAAGCATCCCTCGTCGATAGCGGCACGGGCAAAAAGTTTATAGTTGGGGCACACCAGTTTGTAATCGTGAACTGTTTGCACTACCGGTATATTTAGCTCCCTGCATACATCGAGAATGGATGGAGAAATGTGGTGGTAGATATTGTGGATATGGACAATATCCGGACGCTCTTGGATTGCTAGTGCACGAAATTTTCTCTTTGCTTCAAGCGAGTAGAGCATCCTACAGAAGAGATGTATTTTTTGAATAATTCCTTTAGCACTGTTGAAATCGCACCTGCTCACAAAAAAATGTGTATAGCGATCCGTGAGTTGTTTGATAAGCGGAATGTGTTCGCACATCTGTGCTTCGTCACTATTCATGCGCATGCCAAACGGAATCACGGTATGCCCATGGGATACCAACATCTCAACAAGGTCAAAGACGTGCGTTGTTGATCCGTCACGAGGGAACCAATATTTATGTGCGATGAGAATTTTCATACGAGAATTTTCATGTCTTCTGCAGCAAGTATTCCTCCGAATATCCAGATATAGGGCGCCAGTGTCCGCACTTCAAAATAGGTTGCAAAAAATCCTTGAAAAGCAAATGCCGCCAATGCTCCACAGTATCCAAGAGCAAGCCCGCGCATAAGGGGCGACTGGCTTGATCGGTGCACCCGCAATGCAGTTCGTGCCAATACTATGAGTATAAGTGCGTATGCCGCCACGCCTAGATATCCCGTTTCACCGAGGAGTGAAAGCCAATTATTGTCGATATATCCTTCCGTGCCATTGATGCCGTAAGGCAGGTTCAACTCTGCATATTTTTCCGTATTATGCAGCGCTGCAGCTGCGCCCCCGCCAAACATGCCGGGGCCAACACCCAGAAGCGGCGCATGCTCAAGTACGTTTACGGGAACATGGAGTAAAAAATACGTGCGCCCCAATGCATAGTACTCCCCCAAGATACGCTGAATAGAAACACTTTCAAAAAGACGTTCAGTAAGCGTCTGGTTCGGCAGATCAATGCGATAGTGCTGTGCTATCCCCAAGGATGCATACATTGCAACGGCAAGTAGTAGCACGGCCATATAGCCTGCGGCAATGCGCCAATTCCGCTTGATCCCTATGCCGCATACCGCAAACCCGATTGCAAAACCAAACCATGCTGCGCGCGAATAGGTAAGAACAAGTGCAACACATCCTGCGCCAAGCACCCACCACCAAAAACGTGAGGGTTTCCGGTTGGTATTCTCAAAGAGAAATCCAACAACAAGAAGAAGTACAAACGATAAAAATATTCCCAATTGGTCGTAACGCCCCATGGTGGCAAACACCCGCTGCCCTTCCTGCCAAAAACCGCTGGTACCCATGGTGAGTGTGATTGATTCTATAAACTTTTGTCCCGTCGGCATGAGAAACCCATCAAGACTGCCACCGGTAAGTGCCTGCACACTACCCAGCACACTTTCAAACAATGCTATTCCTGCAATGCCGATCATACTTCCCTGCGTCCATTTCTCATGGGGAGCTAGCAACACGACAGCGACATACAGTAGCATATAGCGAAATATCTGCCGCAGACCCATAGCGCTATCGAACAGTGTATTGTGATTGGCAACCGCACTCGCCACTGCAATACCAGCGAAAGTTGCAAGCGGCAACGCAAGTGGACCCAATGAGAGCCTTTTCCCCTGAACACATTTTTGGATCACTGTTACGCCGGCAACAATATAGATCAGCGCCTCGCTTGCGTAGCGTGCAGCAATATAGAGTTCATCCCCCACCCACTTGAGCACAAAAGGTTCGAATGGCAGCACAGCGGCAATCGCCCACACAACCCACAGTGGCCGATACCAAGAACACACTGCGATAGTAATAACGGCTAATACTGCCAACGCCCAAACGGGTGAAAGCAAAATCTCGACGATAACAAACGAGACAAGGCCGGCAAGGCTCGCCAGCAATGCCTTATCCAATCCCGAATATGCGCTGTTTGTGTGTGTGATAGTGCCAGAAGACATAGATCAATCCTGCGCTGATTCCTGCAAGCATACTGCCAAGAACAACAAATGGTATGTTTGGCCGCACGGGATAGCGCGATTCCAGCGGCGCATCGACAAGTTTAATTTCAAAATCAGCACCCACGTACTGCCATCCTTCGGCAATCAATACATCCGCTACGCTTTCCGCCAACAGACGAGCTTGAATTGGTTGCAGGTGGTAGGCTGTAATCTTGAACAGACCTGTGCCGCGGTTGATACTGACGGCAACTGATCGATGCCATTTTTTGCGTTTTTTAATTTCATCAGACCCAAATTGCGCGCGGTCGGGACCGGCGCTTTTGGAAAACACTTTATCAAAAAACGTAGACGTATAGACTATTTGGGAAAGGTTATCGGCAATGCGGTCTATGGAGCGCAGCGCCGTATAGGGATCCGCTGTGCTGATATTTTTGGGTACGATAAGTAAACTCAATGTCGAGCTGTATTCGAGAGGGCGCAAAAAACTTCCTACCAACCCCAATACGGCGCCAATAAGCGCAAAACCAAGGATAGTTTTCCAATGGTTAAAAAAGTATGATGCCTTTGAATGCATATGAGGATTATGTCTATGAAACGTCGGCTTAGCCGACAAGGCTTTATCCTGACATGTTTTTGAAAAAAAATCAAGAGCACATGTGGGTAAAATAAAAAAAGTGGCCCTATGCATTTGCAAAGGGCCGGGGGTTGGCACACCATGTGCCGTTGTGTGGCGACAGTCCCTAGAGACCGCCTGTCCCCGAGGGGCTCGCGGTCGGCGTGGGAACCGGGGTCGGTGCCGCCGTGGGAGCCGTGGTGGGAACCGGGGTCGGTGCCGCAGTGGGAGCCGTGGTGGGAACCGGGGTCGGGCTTGTGGTAGCCTCCACAGTGAAGTCCGACGTTGCGACGATTGTGAGGTCGCCGTTCGGACCAGTTACTGTGAAATAACCAGTCACCTTTCCCGGAGTCCACACGGGCTCCACCTCGAAAAAGATCATTCGAGGGGGATTCCCACTGTACTCCTGCGTAACGGCCTTCCATCGGCCATCTGCAAGGATCCTGCCGGTGAGGGTGAATTTCCCCGCTTGCGGGATCCACTCTCTCACATCGAGAGTTGCGACACCAGGACTGAACGAGCCAGCCTTGACTGTCGAGGACGCGAAGCTGACGCTCAGCTTCTTGTCGCCCGACATGGGAAGGGGCAGGAGGCCTGGTGCCGGAACCGAAGTTGGCGTCGCAGTCGGCATCCCTACGGGAGTCGAAGCCGACGCCACCGGAGCCGGCGGCAGGAGCGGGACGGAGGCCGACGTCGATCCCGACGCCGGGGGGGACGTGGCTGGGGGGGTCGCTCCTCCCGGCATGCCTGGGGGCAGGCCGGTTGGGACGGTCGAGCACGCGGCTACGACCATCGACAGAGCGATCCCCGCCAACCCCGTCGGGTTGGTGCGGATCATGAGGGTATCCTTTCTCGATCGCGCGATTGAGGAACTCTTGCTCGAGCTTTTCAGGGCAGGAGCGATTGAAGCTTATGATATCATACTTTTTTTGATTTGTCAATACCCCTGAGTACAAAATGTATTCAAAAAATCGTTATAACCACCGCTCCTATCTTGACATTTTCCTATTTTTGTGCTATACTTCTGCTAAGTCATTATGTCTTTTGAATAGGCTGTTTTTAGCGCCTTTCATCGGCAATGACACCGAAATTTGACAATTAGAAGCAGGACTACCGCATTTGGAGAAAATTACTCTAGAGAGCTAATGAAATCTTTATGGCGGTATTCATTTTTTGGAACCTACGGACCGCGACGGCGGGAGTAAGAAGGATTTTTCAGCAGAAAAATACCTGTTTCAAAAAAATGAGTACTGACATAAAAAGATTTCATTATTCTTCGAATGCGTGAGTCCTGCTGAAAAGTGAAAAAACGCAAAGTATCCCAACGCCGCACGCATAAGGAGGTAACTACATGCGCGGCCTCATGGCAATTGCCCTTTCGGGCATCCTCGCCGTGCTCCTCCAGAGCGCGGCATCGGCAACCACTCTCCGGGACATCGGGATGGGGCAGAGCCTCCGGGAGCGGCTAATCACCGCACCCGCGCTCGCCAACATCACGACAATCCCGCCGGGAATGGCGAGACTCGTCCCCAGCAAGGACGGCGTCCCGACATACCGGATCCTGCTCGGCCCGAATGGCTACACGGACATCAACGCGGTCATCGGCGGCAAGGTGACTGGCCTGCGGGTGGGCAACTACCCGTTCGGCTGGAAGCCCGCTAACGGCAATACGACCCACGTCGTCGCCGCAGCCAGCGGCGCCAGCAACGGCAACAATACCACCATGGTGGCATCGAGCGGCGGCAGCCAGCCGTCGAGCGACAGTGGCAACACCCACCCCAGCTACGGCAACGTGAGTGGTTTCTGCTGCAACGTCGAGTTGCAGTTGGGACAGGATCTCACGACGTGGAATCCGCTCAACAGCCAGTTGGGCGGCAGCACCAGCGCCGGCAGCGCCGACCTCAAGGGGGGTGTCCGGATCGACGACAAGTGGACCCTCATGGGAGGGCTCCACACCGGCTACAGCCGCGACAACTCATGGGGCTGGCGCGACAAAGTCGCCAGCGATTCCGTGGTGGCGGGTCCCCTCGTGGGCTTGCGCTTCCAGGTCGACCCCAGCAACCAGCTGGAGGCCGGAGTCTCGTACGACTTTCTCCTCCAGGGCGACAGCTCGCTGGCCACCAATCCCGTGAACATCTACACCAGTTGGAACGGCGATCACGGACGGTGGTATCACCGCGCCAAGATAGCGTCGTCGTTGCCCAACTCCTCCAACGGCGCGCGGTTCGAACTCGGTATTCGGCCACTCAGCCAGCTGCCGCAACTCAACGTCCACGTGGTCGGGCAGGGCCGGCAGCTCTTCCCGGCCGGCGCGACAGCCTTCGATCCGACCAAGCACCTCAAGGCGCAGGCGGGGGTGGGCCTCGGTTTCGACGTGACGGACTCCGTCACGGCCGGACTCGAGATCCTCGCTCCCAGCAAGCCCGGCGACAACGTGTCGCTCGGGTTGACTACCAGCATCCACTTCTAGCGACCCACTTCGACGAGTCCCCGCGCACGCTCACTGCACGACTCGCTAAGAGGCGTGCGCGGGGTGAAAGGATAGCAATGAAACGGTTCGTCCTTGCCGCCATCCTGCTCCTCGGAGCGGTGGCGGCATTGGCTGGCATCGGGTGCCAGCCAATGTACCCATACTACCCGAATCCCTACCCGACCAGACCGGGGTGGTGCCAACCGGGGTACGAGTGTACCCCAAATGCCGCCAACCCGGGAGTATACCCACCGTCCCAGACCAACCCGAACACCGGCTGGCACCCATCTTCGGACGGGTACCACTGGATCTGGAGGGACAAAGGCGGCCTCCACATCCAGTTCTCGGCCAACACGTTCATCATGATAAAGGACGCAAAATCCGGGGGCGGCCAGCAGGAAGTCTCAATTAACAATTGGGACAAGAAGCTGAAAAGCGACAGAGTGGGCTGGGGGATCGGCGACGGTCCCGTCCTCATCCGCGAGGAAGCCTACGCCACGCGTTTCGGTGTCCTAGCACCGGACTCCATGGTCGAAGGCGAGCGGTTCAACATCGCCTTCTCGTCGCCCAACTTGATCCTCTGGCTGAACAGCCGGATGACCAAGACCGGTCCGGGCATCCGTCGGCAGGGCAATGCCGATGGGTCGGAGGCGTTTGTCGTAGACTCGACGAAAACGTCGATCGACCTCTAGGCCGCATCAACGCAGAGCAGCCCGACTGCCAGCCAGGCAAGAGCTCGAAGTCACAACATCGTACCTTAACCGCCAGATCTCATGGCACCCGCGAAACACGCGGCAACCACCTCGGAACACTCCAGTTCCGAGGTCTTTTTTTATTTCCACAAAAAGCGTATTGACCGGCAGAATACTCTGTCGTAGAATAACTAGGACATACCATATCTATCTATCTATCTATGAATGTATCACCAAGAGTTAACACTATCGAAGCACGCGTTTCTCTCCGACAAAAAACTCCCAATGCAGCACATGCCTTGAAACTTCTTTCAGGAATGTGGAGTAAAAAAAAACGTGCGCCGAAAGATATTGAGCGTATCCGAAAACAACTATGGCGCTAGCGTATTCTGCTTTTCAAGAGTGTTTTCTCTTGGATAGCAACTATGTTATCGGCATACTTAATGGGACTATTCCAGTGCCGCATTCCGATACCACCTCTATCGCTATTTCAGTTGTTACTGTCATGGAACTCTACGCACTTGCCGGAATGTCAGACTCTGAACAAAGGCGCATTGACACGGCTCTTAAACACCTTGACATTTTTCCAATCACAATGGCAATCGCAATACGAGCAGGCATTCTTTCCCGTACCCGCCGGCGCGGCAAAGCCGATTTGCTTATTGCAGCAACAGCATTAGAATATAGCGCAACACTCGTTACAAAAAATATCAAAGATTTTACATCACTCCCTCATCTTAAAGTTGTATCTACAATCTAACTCCGTCCACCTGATGAACGGGTCTGTTCCAATGCAAGCTTATTGACCGCATCAAGCGTTTTTGCACCCGCTGCGCTCTCTATGCTTTTGAGAACAACTTCTTGGATTTGAACATGGCTTGCTTTTAATTGTTCATGGAGGCTTGTAATGAGTTTTTTACATTCTTCGTTTGTCGCTTGAAGCGTCTCAATTTTCCCTTCAAGAACAGTTTTTAGCGCATCAGCTTCTTTTGAAGCAATGAGGAGTACTATTTCTTTATCTTTTGCCGCTGCTGCGGCAACCTGCTCCTCTGTATGCTTTTTTTCTTTTATAAGAGTCGCGGGAAATTCTTGCACCTGTGTGTGCAATGCAACAAGCTCATCTTCCTTTGCAGCAAATTCTTTCTGACGCTGATCAAAATCCGCTTGTTTTGTTTCAAGTTCGCTTTCTAATTTTCGCTTCTCTGCTTCATAGGCTTCTTTATCTTTCCGTTTTTGGAAACTGAATGAAAATGCATATTCTTCTTCATCGCGTTTTCTTTTCTGTTCTGTTTCGACCCTTTCCCGATCTGCATTCCGCTTTGTATCTTCACGAGCCTGGAGCATGGCAATGAGTGCACCTGCCGATTCTTCAATTTCATACAGCTCCTTTAATTTTGTTTTCTGTGCTGTAAGCATTTCATCACATTCTTTGAGTTCTTTGAATTTTTCTAAGAGATTTTTTTCAACCTCTGACAGGGTCATGGTAAGACCTGTCCTTAGTGTCGCGACATGTGCGCGAATATCGGCCTCTCCGGTATATTTGCTCGCTACGGCGAACACATCTCCTTGCACGGGTTGTACTTTCGCGTTAGTAGTATTCGCTTCACTGTATTTTTTTAATAACGCCTTTTACCCATCCATAAGCTCCTGGCGGGTTGCTTTTGCGACATTTGTAATAAAATTCGTATCTTCCATACTATACTATGACTATGAATAATAATGAATCACTCAGCAGTATCTTTATTGAATTAATAAAAAATGTCAATACTTCAGGGTCATACATCACAACTTAGATCTGCCTAAAAGTTTACTTATTAAAAAGGTTACCACGCTTGCGAGGCGCGCTGAATCATGGCGAGCGATTGACACATCACTCCATAGGCGCGCTGTACAGAGGCGTGGGTCTGCATGATCGCTTTCGGTCGGAAGAATGGGATATTTTTGTTCGGCCCCGTATGCAGCTGCAACTTCGCGGGTAGGCGCTGTATTATTTGCAATAATGGCAGATACTTTTCTGCCGACCATTCCTTCAATAATTCTTGCCAATTCCATAATCGAGCTGTCCTTCATACATTTTCCTTCAGCAAGCAAATTCGCAATACAAATAATCGGAGCGCGCGATTCTTGCACAGCATCGCGTATTCCAGCGGGCAAAAAATTTGACAGTACGCTCGAATAAAAGCTCCCGGGACCAACACAAATAGCATCGGCTTTCGCAATGGCAGCAAGCGCCTCGCATGAAGCCTGGACAGGCGGGTCGAGAAAAAGTTCCGCGATTTCCTTTCCCTCAAACAATCCTTGATCAACATTCGTTTCTTTTTTTGAAATACTGCTGTCGGTGTAGCGCGCGCACAGCGTACTTGGCGAAAGCGTTACCGGAATGACGCGCCCGCGCACGGAAAGAATTTGTGCTAAAGCATCAACGGCTTCCAAATAATTGCCGTAGACTTTCTCAAACGCATACAACAATAGGTTGCCCCCCGTGTGCCCGGGCTCGTGGTGGTTTTGTATCCTCTTCAGCAACAACTTACGTGCATACACTTCATCTTCGGACAATGCCAAAAGACAGCGTAAGATATCTCCGGGCGGCAGAATGCCATACTGATCGCGCAATATACCAGAACTCCCGCCCGAGTCGAACATGTCGACAATGGCGGTGATATCCAGTAAGGGATTATGTTTCAAGCCAGAAAGAAGCGAGGGCATCCCCGTTCCCCCGCCAAAGCACACTACGCGAATAGAATCATGAATGCGCATAGAAAATAAGTTTTATGGCTCACATTACCGAATGATCCCGCTATCCAGTAGCTCTTTAACATACACATCAACATCATCAAGCTGAATCAGTTCATTCCAAGAATACCATTGATACCTGTCATTTTCGGTTGTATCCAATGCCACTTCACCTTCTGCATTCCCACTATAGGTTAATCTCACAGTGTGGCGGTCATTATTCTTGAGTATATCTTGAGCAGCAATGAGTTTTGGATTTCCGATGATTTCCAATCCTGTTTCTTCCCGTACTTCACGCCGCAGATTATCCATCAGAGGCGTACCCGCAACAATCCTTCCTCCGACACAATCCCATCGGCCGTTCACTTCGGGATATTTCTCCAATGACCGACGAAGGAGAAGGTACTTCCCTTCCTTATTTTTCAGAAGAATTTTAACTCCGACTTGAAGTTCCATAATGAATGTGGACTTATTTTCTTGCATACCTACGCGCCATGACACTTCTTGTACTTCTTGCCGCTGCCGCAGGGGCAGGGATCATTGCGGCCAACTTTGCTGTTTTGAGATTGCTGCTGCGCTCCACTGTCGCCTGTTTTCTGCGGTGCTGAATACTGCAGGTTTTTGGGCAGTGGCTTCTGCTGCACCGATGAGGTCGGAGAAGCCGGAGTAGCGCCGATTTTATAAATAGTATACACAACTTCGCGGTTGATAAGATTCATCAATTCGCTAAATAGCCTGAATGATTCTTTTTTGTATTCTACCAGCGGATCGCGCTGCCCATAGCCGCGAAGGCTGATACCCGCCCTCAAGTGTTCGATTGCTTCCAAGTGTTCCATCCATAGCGTATCCACCGCATGAATGAGAATATCCTTTTCAATCGAGCGAAACAAAAGCGCTCCATCTACCTGCGGCTGCATGTGCTCGAGCGTCTGTTGTACTGCGTGTTCGAGCGCTTGGTACCGCTCCTTGGCAATGCCATACAAATACTCAATGATCCGCGTACGAGATTCTGTATACGTCAGTTTATCGCCAGTCTGGTAGGTGCGCTTAATCGTTTCTGTAGCATCTGGTGGAAGCGGGACTATCGTATTCACAACAGCTGCGATTTCATCAAGATTCACATCCCCTCCCGCATCAACATTCGTATGAAATGCAACAATATGCTCTAGTTCTTCTTCAATCATTGCTAAGATCATGCTTTTGAGTGATTTTTCTGATTGTATTTTTTTCACTTCCCGATCGAATACATCCAAAACTTCGCGGCGCTTTTTGTAAATAATATCTCGCTGTTTATTGATAACGTCATCATATTCCACCAAGTGCTTACGGATATCAAAATTGTGCCCTTCAACTTTGCGCTGCGATTCTTCGATTGCTCCGCTGACAACTTTGTTTTCAATCGGCATATCCTCAGGAATACCAAGCGTGTCCATCATTTTTTTCATGCGTTCTGAACCAAAAATGCGCATGAGGTCATCCTCCATGGAAATGTAGAATTGTGTCGAACCAGGATCGCCCTGACGCCCAGAACGCCCGCGCAATTGATTATCGATCCGACGCGATTCATGCCGCTCTGTTCCCAGTACATGCAAACCTCCCGCTTGGCGTACGTTTGCGACTTCGTCGTCGTCCGGCGGCGTTCCTCCGAGAATAATATCAACCCCGCGCCCTGCCATATTGGTTGCGATTGTCACAGCGCCTGCGCGGCCGGCCTGAGCAATAATTTCCGCTTCCCGCTCATGGTTCTTTGCATTGAGAATGGTATGGGGAATGCCTTCGCGTTCAAGAAGCGCACTGAGCATTTCATTTTTTTCAATAGAAATAGTGCCCACCAAAACCGGTTGCCCCTTGGCGTGGCGTTCTTTGATTTCCGCCACGACAGCTGAAAACTTTCCCCGTTCGTTTTTGTAAATGCGATCGGATAAATCTTTGCGGATCATATCCCGATGCGTAGGAATGGTTACCACTTCGAGTTTATAGATTTTCGCAAACTCTTCCGCTTCGGTTGCTGCTGTACCGGTCATGCCTGCAAGTTTACCGTACAGCCGAAAAAGATTTTGAAACGTAACGGTTGCGTAGGTCTTGCTCTCTCGCTGCACCCGCATGCCTTCTTTTGCTTCGATCGCCTGATGCAATCCTTCCGAGTAGCGCCTCCCATGCATGAGGCGCCCGGTAAACTCATCAACAATAATCACCTCTCCTTCCTTTACAACATAATCCTTATCTTTTTTAAAAAGCGCTCTTGCCTTGAGCGCTTGTTCCAAGTGCCGCACTGCGGAAAGATTTTGGAGCGTGTAAATATTGCCCATACCGAGTATGGTTTCAATATTTTTCATTCCTTCTTCCGTGAATGTTGCGGCGCGCATTTTTTCATCGACTGTATAGTCTTCCGTTTCCTTGAGGCGGGAGATAACGCGCGCATAGGTGTTGTACATTTCGGTCGATTCCTCGGCTGGGCCGGAGATAATCAAAGGTGTGCGCGCTTCATCTATCAGAATACTGTCAACTTCATCGATAATCGCATAGTTGAGCTCACGCTGTGCCATACTCGAAAGATCCCCAACCAGATTATCTCTTAGGTAGTCAAAGCCGAATTCATTATTTGTGCCATAGGTAATATCTGCACTATACGCTTCTTTCCGAGAAACGGGGCGCAAGTGTGCGGCATCAACACGAAATGTCTGCGTGGAGTCTTCCCCATCAACTTCGCTCTCTTCAGGTTGGTAGTCCGGATCATAGAGAAACGCGCTTTCATGCTGGATGGAAGCAACAGATAAGCCAAGCGCATGGTAGACCCTTCCCATCCAAGCGGCATCACGTCGCGCAAGATAATCATTCACTGTTACAACATGGACGCCCCTACCCTCAAGAGCATTCAGAAATACTGCCAGTGTTGCAGTGAGTGTTTTGCCTTCACCGGTGCGCATTTCTGCAATGTATCCCCTATGGAGCATGATGCCACCCATCAACTGCACATCATAATGCCGCTGTCCGAGTACGCGTTTTGATGCCTCGCGGCAGAGTGCAAAGCTATCGGGTAGCACCGAATCAAGGTCTTCTCCATTCTCAAGCCGTTTGCGCAATAAAGCTGTCTGTTCTTTTAATTGCTCATCTGACTGTGCCGCATACTGCTCTTCGAGTCCGTTGATACGATCAATGATTGGACGAAGTTTTTCTATAATTTTTTTATTTGGATCGCCGAATATGTTAGCAAGAAATGACATAGGATGGGGGTTATAAATATCCTTTCGCTTTTGAAATATAACCGATCAATTTGTATATTAATTTTGCGACAAGAAAATCCGGCGCATGAAATCCCGGTATGGGGGCAAGCTCAACAATATCCAATCCGATAACATTTTTTTTAGTGCAGACCTCGCGCAACACTCGCAGTGCAGTGTACCAATCGATCCCTCCGGGTTCTGGCGTACCGGTGGACGGCATAATAGAGGGATCAAACCCATCCACATCTATGGTGATATACACATCGTGAGCAAGAGCATCAACCATCTCAGATATATTCCACAACGCCATGTCCTTTGCAAAGAATATTTTTACTCTGTCGGTATTGTCCTGAATGAATGAGAACTCACTGCCATCCTCAGGGTCATTGCTTACATTGCGGATTCCCACTTGAACAAGCGTGCGTACTGCAGGAAATGCCAGTACTCGGCGCAGCGCAGAAGCATGACTGTGAGGGTCGCCATGATACGAGTCGCGCAGATCGCTATGTGCATCAATATGAAACACGCTGAAGGATGTATCTTTTTGGACAAAAGCTGCCAGCACTCCCGGGGTAAGCGAATGATCACCGCCAAGAATGATTGGGATCTTTTGCGCATTCAGAATTTCAAGGGTAATCTCTTGAGCATAGGCAAGCGCTTCTTTTGTTTGAGAAAACGGTTGTGGAAATGCGCACGTTGCAATCCCTGCGCGGTACGGTTCGTTCTGTTCTTCAACATCAAAAAGTTCAACTTGTTGACTTGCATGAAGGAGTGCCTCGGGACCCTTAGAAGCACCCGAGCCATAACTCACTGACGCTTCAATCGGCACGGCAGCCGCAACAAAATGAGCTTTTTCGAGCGATGCGTATTCGCCTGGAGGAGAAAAAAGTTGTTCGTGTGATAATTCCATGACTAGTGGACTTCCTTATCAAGGCGTTCTGTTACTCCTTTGAGAATCAAGGGCCAGACGGTTGTTGCGTCTGCAAGTACTTCGACAAACATACCACCCTCTTGGGGTGGCACAAATTTACCCCAGGACACTCCTTCAGAGTACGTGCAACCGGAAAGCCCTCCCCAGTGAACCGGCTCTGGGCAAATTCTTAAGCCATACATAAAGCGCATAGCGGGATATTTATTGCCCTCACTATCTCCCTGCTGCCGATGATTTATAATTTCCAAATAGCACGCAACTTGCTGTGCCCAATTCCGTGGCACGCCACCACCTATCGTAAAAATGCCCGTTCGCTTCTGTTTGGCAATCAATTCGGTATAATGCTCAAGATCAAGGTATGGATCGAAAGCTATGGTTTTTTTTCCTTTCTTACGTCGTATGCGATTGTAGAGAGCAAAATCAAGACCCAATTCCGAGTCAGTAAATGCAGGTATGTAAATGGGGACATTCTTCTCGTATGCGCTTTTGACGATCGCGCGACCCGGCACATTGTCGCAGAGATATTTTCCTATTGCACGGACTATCGACGAGCTGCATACAACGTCATCCTCATTAATACCTTGGAACACCTTATCCACGATATCTTCAAGATCATCAAGATTTTTTTCAAGTTCAATCGTATCGGTTACGCGATTAAAGCCTTTGTCGAAAAATTCCTTATCATCCATGATGGCGGGATCAAATTTAAAATGGCTCATACCAACACCTTCAACAAGGCCATGTGTCATGAGTGCGCCGGTGCTGACAATTGCATTCAACATCCCCCGATCAATCATTTCTGCAATGAGGAGTCCCTGCTTTGCAACCGTCATTGCTCCGGAAAATGTTCCAACAACAAAGCAATCGGGATCTTTCGCCATTTTTGTGAGCAAATCAGCCGCTTCTCCCACTTGCCTTCCTCCAAAGGAAGTAAGTGACATGCTTTTGAGCAAATCGTCAAACGAGTGGATCGTGGAAATGTCCAAACTCACAAGAGGAGTAAGTCCCTTTGCATGTTCAGCGGAATGCCGATCGATTGGAGTATGTTCTGTATTCTGGTGAGGCGTAGATTCCATAGTATAATGCGCTAGTGTTTCGGTATCGATGTATCTTACGTTCTTTGGGTGCCCTGTCAAGATATCAGGGACATGTATTCACGGGCGGCACAGACGGTGGAATATCCACTTTTTTCTTTCGCTTATGCCCTCCCCACACTTTGTTCATATTAACGCGTAAAAGATTGTAGTAATGTTTCAATTCGTTCGGATCAGCTACTTTAAGCACATCGAGCTCCGGGGCAAACATATCTGAATACCTATCGCGCCGGCGAATAAGCTTTGTTGTTCCGTTTTCTTTGATCATAACAATCGGAGCGCGTTTCAATGAATTGAAATTAGACGCCATCGTATTACTATAGGCTCCGCAATCCATAATAGCCAGCAAATCCCCCGCTTCGAGGCGAGGTAGGTATACTGAATTTGAAAGCAGATCGATGCTGTCGCAGGTGCACCCTGAAATGCGATAATTGTACTGCCTGCGTCTGCGCATTTTTGTTGCAGGCAACATATCGTAGTGTGCCTCATAAATAAGAGGATCCGGCAAAAAAGCGTATGTTGAACCGTCGACAATCACTGTTCGCAGATTGCCTGTTCGCTTAGAACTGATAACCTTCACCAACCCAATACCGGCATTAGCCACACAAAACTTTCCAGGTTCAAAAATCAATTTTGGCAGAGGAAGATTAATTTTATTCGCGAGATACATGATATATGCGGATAAGCGCGCACCCATGTCGCGCGGATGAAACACCTCTTCATCGCCAGTTGCAATCGGAAATCCTCCTCCCAAATCCAAGAATTTTATCCTGTGGTTGTACTCCGTGATAAGATACTCGGCAATCTTAAACATTTTCTTTGCTGCGATAAAATATACTTTGGGATTTGAAATGTACGATCCGTGAAAATGAAGCCCTACGACATCGAGATGGCGCAGCTTCATGGCAATATCCACCGATTTTTTGAACCATGCATAGGGTATGCCATACTGAAGCTTACGCGTCGTATAGGATCCCAAATCGATAATTGGATTGAAACGTAAAAAAACCGGGATTTTTTTTCGTAGTTTCTTGCCTGCTTGTTCGATAACCCCAAGCTCTTCAATCGAATCGGCAGTAATCGCCTGCACGCCAACACGAGCGGCAAATAAAATATCTTGTTCCGTTTTGTAGAGATTGGTAAATGTTATTTCACGAGGCTCAAAATCCGCCAGGAGCGCCAAAATAATTTCTCCTACCGAGCTCGCATCAAGCTCGATATCTTCCTGGTTTGCAATACGCATGATTTCGAGATTAGAATTGCATTTCGTTGCATATTGCACGCGCAATCGTGGATACGGAAATGCTTTTTTGAATTCACGAAAACGTTCGCGAATCGTACGCTCAACGATAATATACATCGGAGTACAGTATTTCTTGGCAAGTTCATGGACTGAAATGCCTTCGATATAGAGCGTGCCGTTTTTTCGATCAGAAAGATAATCCCACCGATCTCTGATGTAGTGGCTCATAGGCTACGTTTCGCTTCCTCCGCGGCGCGGATGCGCTTTTAAACGTTCAAGCTGGCGTGAAAGCGCAACAAGCACTTCATCAAGTGCGCGTACAAATGTTTCACTGTCAGATTCGCCATGAATGAGTGCTGAATCACCGGTGGCTAATGAAAGTGTTGCCCGCATATGGATGACCTCTCCCTTGCGATGGTGTCGGTCGCGTTTGATTTCAAGATTCAGCAAAACGGCATCTCGAAAGCGCTTTGCAAATGCTGAGCATTTCGCATCGATATGCTTGTTGTTTTGGTCGGTGAGCACTATATCCACTACTCGAGTTGTAATTTCCATACAATACCCTGTTATGATTTTTAGTTACCTATATATTGTATCTCTTCACACAAATGAATGCCATATTTTTCAAATACCTTTTTCTTTGCAAGGTCTATCAATTGTATCACGTCCTGACAGCATGCTCCACCGGTGTTGATAAAAAAATTCGCATGTTTTTCTGAAATCATAACGTTATTTCCACAATACCCCTTGAGCCCGACGTGTTCAATAAGGTATCCGGAAGCCACACTTCCTTTTCGCACATATTCTTCGGGGATGTGTGATGTATCAGGAAATGAGGTAAGCGGGGTATTTTTGAACATACTACCTATACAGCGTGCGCCGAGTGGCTGCGTTTTCTTTTTAATCGCAAGGCACTCTTCTACTCTCTGAAGGGTTGCAGCTGGATTGCTTTGGGTAAGGTGATATGTAGCTTGACTAATGAGCCATTCAGGATGTTGGGCGCATGCACTTCTGCGATAGGCGAAACCGAGCTCTTGATGCATAAGCGTCTTCACTTCTCCGCTCTGCAGATCGATTATTTCTGCTGAATCAAGTACATCCCCTGTCTCACCGCCAAACGCACCGGCATTCCCCCGCACAGCGCCTCCTACCGTTCCCGGTACACCAAATGCCCATTCCAACCCACTCAACCCGACTTTGGCAGTTTCATGCACAAGCATGGCAAGCACAACACCAGCGACTGCAACTACTCCTGTGCCATCAATGGAATAGGTGCGATCTTCATTTTTAATAACAATCCCATCAAAACCCCTGTCGCTAATCAGCACATTGCTTCCGCCACCAAGAATAGTGTATGGCATGCCCTCTTTGCGAACAAACGTTGCCGCTTCAAGTAAATCCTTGCGTGTGCGTACGCGTATAAATAATTTCGCGGGACCCCCAATAGCAAACGATGTGTGTCTGGCCAAGGGTTCTTGTTGTGTGAGCTCCATTGCCATAGATTAATTTTTCAAAAATCTCTCAGCGACTTTCCACACATCTTCACTTGCTCCCATACACACAAGCACATCGCTCGCGTGTGCGCGTAAATCAAGTATCTCAAGCGTGTGATCAATCGAACCCGTATATTCCGCATTGTGAGAGTGGGTATTGATGGCTTCTGCTAAGTCGCGCGCATGAACTGCGCCTTCCTTTTCGCGTGCTCCATAAATATCGAGTACCAACACACGATCAACACTCTCGAAGCTCTTTGCAAATGAATCAAAAAACGTTTCCGTTCGGGAAAACGTATGAGATCCAAACACGCACCATAATTTTTGATTTGGAAACTGTTCACGCAGAGCAGAAAGTGTTACGCGAACTTCTGTTGGATGGTGTCCATAATCAACATATACCTTCGTTATTCCTTTGGTACCCCTATACTCAAGTCGTCGGGCTGTTCCTCTGAACATTCCGAGTGCTTGAATAATTTTTTCAGTACTGCCGACACCAAGCACATCACAGAGAGCAAAAACACCAAGCGCATTCAATGCATTGTGCCTACCAATAAGAGAAAGAGTGCAGTCGCCGATATACTCCGAATGGCGGAAAATACTAAACACACTCTTCTCTCCTTCGTTTCGATAGTTACCTAGGCGATAATCCGCCTCGACATTCTCACCATAGGTTGTAGGGGGCACATGCGCAGATAGTACAACATCTCTCACGCCATTATCATCGGTACATGCAACAATGTGCTGAATGCTTTTGTGAGCAAGGAATGCTCTAAACGCATCGGCATACTCGTGTTCCGAGTGAAAGAAATCCGGATGATCCCATTCGACTGACGTGAGAAGGACTGCTTTGGGGTCGTAGTAGCGCAGTTTATTCTGATACTCATCTGTTTCCAAGACGAAATACTGTGATGATCCTGTCAAAACATTTGTATCAAATTGAGGAACAAGGCTTCCGATAAGAGCAACCGGATCTGCTCCACAAAATTGCAACACATATGCCATCATGGCACTCGATGTTGTTTTTCCATGCGTGCCGCACACAGAGATGCCAAACATCGGATTAAAAAGCTCTCCAACGGCTTGGGGATAGCTCACCTGGTGAATTCTCAATTCACGGCTCCGTTCGCGCTCCGGATGATCTTCCGGATACCCGGTAGAATAGATGACTTCGTCAAGATGATCGGAAATATTCTCAGCATTAAACGGCTCAACGGCAATGTCTGATTTTTGAAGTACAAGATCTGACGGCATGGCATCAAGCATATCGGAGCCGCATACATCAAAGCCACGCACTTTCAATAGTTGTGCGAGTCCGCTTGTTCCCCATCCCTTAATGCCGATAATATGAATTTTTTTTATTTCCATAGCGTTTCAATCTCAGCGCGAATGATCTGCCAAAACATGCGTATGCGCGCCCTGAACCCTTTCCAAAAACCGTATTTTCGCTCCTTAACAACCTGCCTCAAGCCTTGTAAGACACTATAGCGTACTGCAATATGATGTTTTCTGCAATAGGCATTCATTGCTGTTTCAATGCCGAAATCCCGTACAGAATTTCCCGAAAGCTTCAAGAAGTCAACGCGACGAATCGCCCTCTCGCCTCCCAATACCGGCGCGATATGCGGCAATAGCCATGTCAGAAACCGCCCCCTATCCCGCAGACCCACAGTCATGCCGACTTCGCCATTTTTTACAGGCTCGATGAGCGCATCCGCATGCTGCGGAATAAAATGCATGAGATCTGCATCTGCAAAGAAGAGAATATCTGCATCAGTTGCATTGGCCCCTGCAAACATTGCAATGCCTTTCCCGCAATTGTTCTGGTGGGTGATCACGCGAGCTCCGGCGGATTGTGCCACGCGAGCTGTTCTATCGGTCGAGCCATCATCAATAACAATAATTTCATTCACTAAGCGTGACTGCCGAAGAGGCCTGATAACATTAGCTATGTTCTGCTCTTCATTGAGTGCGGGAATGATTGCTGCCACCTTCATACGTCTTTTAGAGTGAAAGAAGAATATCTACGCTTCTTTGGCGCGCCCCACCCTCAAGTGCTTGGGACATGCGCAGTGAGTATTCCTCGCGCATAAGCGTATCGTGAAATAGTTTTTTCATCTTTTCACCAAACATTTTTTTTGTGAGTGAATCTTGGGAACAATAGAGTGCAGCGTTTCGTTTTTCAAAATACAGTGCATTCTGCTCCTGATGGGAATGAGGAATGGGAATAATAATGCATGGCTTTCCAAGTGCGGAAAGCTCAGCCAGCGACCCCATGCCTGCGCGTGTCACAACAACATCGGCAAGCGCTAACGCAATAATAAGACGATCGGTAAGAAATTCATAGTGATGGTAGTGCGACAGCGTGGCATACCCATCCGGCGCTTTGCCCTTTCCGATTATATGAATAATATGGCATACTCCTTCGAGATCAGAAACCGATTCCATAATGAGCGCATTAATAAACTGTGAGCCTGTACCGCCGCCCATCACGACAGCGACGGGCAGATCATCATGGATGCCAAATGACTCCCGCGCACTGCGGCGCTCGGATTCGTGCTCCATTTTCTGCTTCCAATCTTGTACCAACAGACGCACCGGGATGCCAATCGTATGCGTTTTACGCGAAGGAAAAAATCGCTCTTCTTCCTTGCATGCAACAAGGATTGCTTGAGCGCAGAATGATGTTAAGAGGTTTGAAAGGCTTGGCACGATATCTAGCTGCAGAATCATTGCTCGTTTTCTCAGGAGCCATCCCGCCCACAGCACCGGCACACTCACAAAGCTTCCGGCGCCAATAATGACATCGGGGCGAAAACGCAAGATGGCGATGAGTGACTGAATAATACCGATACACAATAAAAAAGGATCAATCAGATTTCTTACATCGAAGTACTGGCGCAACTTTCCGGTATAGATTGAGTGGAATGGGATATCTGATGCGCAGACAATATCCTTTTCAACCCCTTTCTTTGTTCCAATCCATAACACGTCGGGCTGCCCGACTGCATCGCGTTCCATTCTCGAACGAAGCTCTTCAATGATTGCTATGAGCGGCGTCACAGAACCGAGTGTACCGCCGCCAGCGCAGAGTATTCTCATACATGCCCACCCTTTGATTGACGAGAAACATTCACGACAATCCCCATCGCAGTCATAAGTACAAGCAATGATGATCCCCCATAGCTCACAAATGGCAATGGGATACCGGTAAGCGGTAGGAGGGAGAGCATGGCAGCGATATTTATGAATGTTTGAAATACTACCCATGACATAATACCCACGCACAAATATCGCCCAAAATCATCCGGCGCTTCAGATGCTATGCGATACCCCTGCAATGCAAATAGGGTAAAAAGAATAACAATAGCAGCAGATAAGATAAACCCGAGTTCTTCGGCAATAATTGCAAAAATTGAATCGCCTGTCGCTTCGGGTAAGTATGCGTATTTCTGCCGCGAATGACCAAACCCCCTTCCAAGCAAACCGCCCGATCCAATAGCAAGCAATGCTTGGTTGATATGATAGCCAATTCCTTGGGGATCGAGTTCAGGGTGAAGAAATGTCATGAAACGCTGCAGTCGGTATGATGCAGTATTGATGAGAATGAAAAATAATATCCCCGCACCCGATGCGGCCAGAACAATATGTCCCAGATGGGCTCCGGCAATAAAATACATACTGAATGCTATCGCAACAATCACCGCCATTGTCCCAATGTCCGGTTCAAGAATAATCAACAGAGCAATGCATCCAAGAAGCGCCATAAACGGCATGAAGCCGTAGGAAAAATCTTTAATATTTTTTTCTCCCTTACTCGAAAGCCATGTTGCGAGATACAATAAAAATGTCAGTTTTACCGCTTCTGAAGGTTGAAAAAGAATCGGCCCCAGATGTACCCAGCGCGTTGCACCTCCATAGGAAAAACTCAACCCGGGAACAAACACAAGGACGAGAAGAACAATAGAAACAAGAATGAGCAAAAATGCCGCCCGTTTCCAGATATGATAATCTATTCGCGATGCAAGAAAGAACAATACAAGCCCGGGAAGGGCGCCAAAAAGTATCTGATGGGAAATATAGTAAAAACCGCTGCCGAATTTCTGGAATGACACCACTGATGATGCAGATGAAAGCATGACGAGCCCCAAAAACAAAATCCCAAAAAAATAGGAAATAAAAAGATAATCCGGCCTACCGGATGACTTTGCCGTTAAACCCTTCAACATACTGCCCATGGATGTCCGCCGTTTCATGCATGTTCGTTTTTAAGTATGGTTACACATTCTTCAAACTGTCCGCCACGATCAAATTCGTTAATAAAAAGCCCGAAACTTGCGCTCGCAGGCGATAAGAGAAGTATATCACCTTCCCGTGAGCGCTGCCATGCTTTACCAACCGCTTCTTTCATGGATGCTGCATATTCAATACTGCACGGGGCATGGGCCAGGACAAGCGCTTCAACAAGACGGGGTGTTGCCGTTCCCGTAAAGAGAACAGCATGGGAAACGCTCTCGCTGATTACCGGCGCAAGGGAAGAAAAATCAAGACCTTTATCTGATCCGCCGGCAATAAGAATAAGCGCATTATGAGGCATAGTCGCAAGCGTCTGCAATGCAACGATGGTTCCTTCAGGCGATGTTGCGGCTGTATCGTTATAGAAATGCCTCCCTCCAACGTCGCCGATATATTCAAGTCTGCTTGGAATACCCTTGAAATTCTGTACAGCATCGCGAATAGCATCTGCCCTAACACCGGCAACCCATGCCGCACAGCTTGCCGCAAGAACATTTTCGATCATATGCTCGCCAATCGGGATGATGTCGCTTATGAAAAATAACTCATGCTCGCCATCTGCATCCCGCATCCAAATCGCATCCTCGCTAGGTTTGCGAACCGATGGAGAACAATAGGTGCCTCGTTCGATGTTTTGATTTTTCCGAGAAAACCAGTAGCGTGTGCCTTCATGCTGTTCGCCACCGCATTGCCGCGTTTGAGAATTATCGAAGTTGAAGATGGCACTGTCAGAACTTTTTTGAAAACGATAGATCGTTTTTTTTGCATCAATATATTCATCCATGTCCCGATACCTATTGAGATGGTCAGGAAAAATGTTTGTCATAACGGCAATATGCGGACTCAGCTCATGTTCAGCCAAGCCCTCAAGCTGCCAGCTCGAAAGCTCCATAACAGCCATTGGACGCTCGCTGCTCTGTGAAGCTGAATCAAGCAGTGCATCTATCACTTCAAATCCACCTTGGCTGCCGCTTGGCAACGCAACGCTTGTCACCTGCGCCTTAGGAATGTTTCGCCGTACCATTTCGAAAAGCAGGGATGTCGTAGTAGATTTCCCGCGCGTGCCCGTAACGCCGATTTTTGGAATTGGCGGCGTCAAAAGAAAAAACAAGCTTGTTTCATTTTCTATCGGAACATTCGCACTTCGCGCAATATCCAAATAGGGCGACGAACGCGGTACTGCAGGGTTCTGAACAACGATATCTGCTGAGCAAAAATCGCTCTCGCGATGGCGACCGAGTATATATTCTACTGAGATGAAACGCTTGTCTGAATGTTTCAGTCGATAGGCCCTGCAAAAGGCATCGAGCTTTTCTAGTGTTGGCAAAAGTCCTTCGCGGTTTTTCAGATCCGTAACAATGACTTCTGCACCATGGGCAAAAAACCATTTTGCAACCGGCAAGCCTCCGCCATGCAGGCCCAGGCCCATAACGACGATTTTCTTGCCTGCAATATCCATATATTTTACTTAATAGATTCCCCTATCAAGAAGCGTGATAACAATACCAGCCACTGCCGTGATTCCTGAAATCACCCAGAACCGCATAACAATTGTCGGCTCTTTCCAGCCCTTCGCCTCAAGATGGTGGTGAATCGGAGAAGAAAGGAATACTTTTTTTCCGAATATTTTTTTGGAAAACATCTGGATAATCACCGATCCCGATTCGATCACAAAGAGTAATCCGATGATCGGCAAAAGCAGCGCGGAATTGGTCAGCATGGCAACAATGCCAAGTGTTACACCCAAAGACATCGCACCCGTATCCCCCATCATAAATTTTGCAGGATAGATGTTGAACCACAGGAATGCCAAGAGCGCGCCGATAATGACTGCACAAAATGTTGCAAGGTCGTAACGGCCCTGAATAAATGCGATTGCGCCATATGCACCAAATGCCGATAGAAGCGTGCCTCCGGCAAGGCCATCGAGTCCATCGATTTCGTTCACGGAAAAACTTGTTGCAACAATGATAAAAATAAAAAATGGAATATACCACCATCCGATACTAAAGTCGCCAACAAAGGGGACATGGAGCACATCCCAGCCAAGTTTTGAATAAAACCACCATGCTCCCACAATAGCAATACTCGTACAGAGAAGCAGTTGGTAGCGCATGGAAAGCCCTCCTCCCTTAGGACCAAGTTTGCGCACGGTATAATAGTCATCAACAATCCCCACAAGAGCAGATGCAACAAGAGCTCCGAGCGGCAAAAATACCTGTGATCGAGTTAAGAAATTCATTTTTTGAAAAAAGTCTATGGGAATGAACAGCGAGAGGTAATAGGCGACCAATGCAATAATTAGTGTTGTTCCCCAGATAAGAATCCCACCCATTGTCAGCATACCCTCTTTGCCTTCATGCATTTTTGCAAAAATAGGCGCATGAATTTTGTCGCGGTTCTTTTTTTCAATTCCGTATTTTCGCAGCACTACATACAGCAATGGCAACCACGCCCATGCAATGACGAATGACAGCGTAGCAAATGCCATGACTTTGAATACTTCGAAATTCACCATATCTCAAAACAGGTTTGCTTTTATAATAAGAAGAAGACTCCATATGAGCACGCCCTGAATGCATGCAGCACTACTGGAAAGCGCATAAACGGAGAATTTCTCATGATGGTAGGTGTGCTTTCCAATAATCATATTTCCCGCAAGTACCGCCAATCCAAGGAAGGGGATGGCAAGAATATAATACCATGGCCCTACAAAATCAGGGCCAATACCCACCTTATAATGAAGTGCAATAAATTCCTTATCCGGCTGGTAAAGCGTATGGAGATTAGCCACAAAAACTCCCCACAGTACGACATGAAGAATGGCTGCAGTACCATAGAAATACAAGAGCAACCGATCGCGACAGAGCAGGTTTCTATCGATCTGATCCCATATGTGACTCACAAGTATATTTCTCATCATCATAAGAAAAATGTCTCAGTAGCATACACCATTAAATCGAATTCTGCAATATCATAGACTCTCAACTGATCGGATTGTTTTGAATGCATATGTTAAGCATCTTCTTGACACATACTATGTCTTTGGTAGGATAGATTTTATGTCCTTTCCATATTCTCTTCATTCTTTGGTTACTATTCAATCATTCCTTGCTATGGCTTACCGAAGGTGCTCTCCATGACGATGCAAACACTCGTTAACTACTGGATGCATCAGCGCACCGACCGCATGGTGATCACCAATGGCTCACAAAGCAAGACTGCTTTTGCGCTTGGAAGCTTCGAGATGTTCCGCGAAATTGGACTCATCGCTTCTGCGCCCCTCTTCAAAGAAGTTGAGTTGGGTGTGATGCTTGCGTTGCTGCTGCCAAAAAATACCGGCTATGATCGTGTACAGTTTGCCAGCACAACGATGGGCTCTGACATTGACCATAAAATCATCGATGTACTGTCCGCCGTCCACCAATTTAACACGGCGTACTATGCTCAGGCCAATGTGTTTGGCGGTGATTACGAGCACATCCCTATGCTCCCGCCCATTCACGACCCTGACAAAGATCTGATCAATCAACCGACTGGTGTGAGTGCGGAATTCCTCGCTCGGCAACTCGCCAATGGAGCGCATATTCATCTCGATCGCAATGATTCGCGCATTGGAACGATTACCGCGAACCCGCTACTGGCGGAAACGACTGAACAGCTCAATGACAAGAATTTCATGTATCGCTTAATGGACGAACATGATGTTTCGTTCAAACGCCCATTGGCAGTACTTATTGACGATATCCCGCTTGATGCTCTGGATATTCTTCTGACCTTTGATGACGCCGTTATCCTTGGCGAGTTTTCCGTTTTGATGGAGATTAGAGCGATCAAACACGAAGGAACGTTTAAGCCATTTATCAATTATTTCGTTAAGGTGGCAGGCGGTGCTGGCGGCAACAGTGCTGAAGCAAGCATTTGTCGGGTACATCCTATTGCCGAGAATGGCGCGCACTTCCGCAAGATGCTCGAAAACATCAAGCGCCGCAAAGAAACAGGCGTGAAAAGCTGCGGATTGCAGCTGCAAGAACCGATAGCCGCAAA
>JBBTRI010000001.1:0-30778 GCA_038065255.1 Patescibacteria group bacterium | reverse complement strand
TATATGACGGATGTCATGTTTGAAGTAAGTGACGCAAACCTCCCCAAGGCTCTCAGTGAGCTCTTCGGACCGTTCCGCTACTCGCACATGAACTATGCGGGCGTCGTCCTTCTGCCCAAATTCAACACCAAGCAGCTGCTCGGCGAAGAGATGAAGCATAAGGTAAGCGCAATCTACGTGAATCCGGCCTACGACGATGAAAAGTTTGGCCAATTCCTAGAACTCGCAACCAAGCTGAGTGCCCACTAAATAACTCAGATCCCCCGTCCATCTCGACGGGGATTTTTTTTACTAAAGAAAGTGATCTTTTTATTTTTTTCTTTATATGCTAGCATCAGGATACATTTTAACTGCTTTCATACTATGCATACTCTCATGATCCATGGCGGCGCAGGACTCCTCAAGGGGGTTTCCGAAGAGCAGCAAAGCGTCTACCATACATCATTGAATACAATTCTTTCTGCAGGAAAAAAAATGCTTCAGAACGGCACGGCCGCATTTGATGTTGTGGAGCACTGTGTCATGCTCTTGGAAGATGACCCCATCTTCAATGCTGCACGGGGTTCGGTTCTCAATGAAGAAGGCTTTGTGGAAATGGATGCGGCTATCATGGATGGCTCCACGCTCAAAGCCGGATCTGTTGCAGGTATACGGAATGTAAAATACCCCATCCACTTGGCACGCCTCGTCATGGAACAAACAGAACATGTCATGCTTATTGGCAACGGTGCGCACGACTTTGCCAAAACACAGGATATCGTTTTTGAAGATGATGCATATTTTATTACCGAACACCGCAAAAAACAATGGGAAGAAGCAAAAAAACAAGATCATGTTGTTCTCGACCATGACACGGCAAGACCGGAAGAGAAAAAATATGGCACTGTTGGCGCTGTTGCCCGTGATATAAACGGCAATCTGGCCGCTGCTACGTCCACCGGGGGTATTGTCAATAAGAAATTCGGGCGCGTCGGCGATTCGCCCATCATTGGTGCAGGTGTCTATGCGGACAATCGCACGTGTGCCGTATCCGCAACAGGCTATGGAGAACAATTCATCAGAACCGTACTATCGAAAACAATTTCTGACATTATCTACTTCAAACAGGTGGGAGCGCACGAAGCAGCTCAAGATGGTATTAAGTATCTTATCGATTCGGTAAAGGGCCTTGGGGGCGTGATTGTAATCGATTCAAAAGGTGCTCGAGGCTGTGCTTTTTCAACAGGCGGCATGATCCGCGGATGGCTTGATGATTCCGGAAACATTATAACAGCCCTGTATGAAGAACAGCTCCCTCTTGCACAGTAAGAGAAGACGTGCTAGTATTTGCTGAGTTGTAATCATACGTATTATATAATCACTTTATGGCACATAAAAAAGCGGGTGGCTCTACAGCACTGGGACGTGAATCGCAAAGCAAACGTCTCGGCGTAAAACTCCCTGAAGGAGCCTTTGCAAAATCTGGCAGTATCCTTATACGGCAGCGGGGAACGAAATTCCATCCCGGCAAAAATGTTAAACGCGGCAAGGACGACACCCTCTATTCTATTATCAAGGGGTTTGTGCATTTTTCACGTCTGAAACGTTTGGCATTCGATGGCGTGCAAAAACAGCGGACATACGTAAGTGTTCTCACAGAAAAAAGCGTACCCAAAAAAACAATATAGAAGATACTAAAACAACCTCTCTCAAAGAGGTTGTTTTAGTATAATGCTTTTGTACAACAATAGTAACTAATGTTCTCCTTTCACTTCTTCATCATATTTTGATTTCGACATCAATTCACCATGCTTACCCTTTCTTCCCTGCCAATATTTTGCAACATACGTGCCCCTTGGCAGTGGGTCTGGACAACTGGGTGACGATAATTCAACTGCTGACGTTTCATTCGGGGTTGCGCCCATCTTCTTCAATTCTTGTAACAATCCCTGCTTACCGCCCGGCAGATCAGTTTTTATATCGATAAAAAAATGAAAGCCTCCCCAGCCAGTTCGAATATTATTCCAATCTTCCCACTTGCCATATATCCTAAGAGTATCGCTTTCTTTGGGCTCGTATGACTCAAAACGGTTTTTCTTTGGAGCATTACTCTTACCTGGCACGTCTGGCGGATAATCAGACATAAAAAATTATTAAGGATTATTTCAGCAACTCGATTGCCTTATCCAGCTGCGGGTCTTTTTTTGCTGTAATATCTTCTTCTTTGATGTCAACTTCAACATCAGGATTGATGCCAAGTTCATTGATCATACGCCCCTTTGGTGTCAGCCATTTTGCAACAGTAATCTTAAGCGCAGATCCATCTTTAAGGCGTTGAAGATCTTGCACCGATCCCTTGCCGAATGTTTTTTTGCCAACCAGTTGCGCTTTGCCATAATCCTGCAATGCTCCTGATACTATTTCCGACGCCGAAGCGCTTCCCTGATTTACAAGTACCACAGTCGGCATATTTTTGAGAAGCGGGGAAACACGCCCCTTATATTCATCTTTTTTGTCATCGCTATACTGCTCGATAACGACCGTTTCGCCATCAACCCAATATGAAGCCATTTGAACGGCAGTGTCCAAAAACCCTCCGGGATTATTGCGCAAATCAAGTATCATGCCTTTTGGTTTTTTGGCCAATGCCTGCCGCACGCTTGCGGCAAATGCGCTTTCCGTGTCCTCGTTGAAATGTGAAACTTTAATATATGCCAACGATCCCTTCATACTCCATGTTACGGATTTTACCTGGATCGTATCGCGAATAATGGGAATTTCACGCTCTTTTTTCTCTCCTTCGCGGAAAATAGTCAACATTACTGTCGTCCCCCCTTTACCGCGTATCTGTGTGACTGCCTGGTCGAGGGTCATGCCGGAAGTGCTTTTCTTATCGATTTCCAATATTAAGTCGCCGGAACGCAAACCGGCGCGCTCAGCCGGAGTTTCTGGAAGTGGGGACATCACAACAATCTGTTCTTTTTTCATGCCAATTTCTGCGCCAATGCCTTCAAAACTCCCACTCAGGCTTTCTTCGAATTTTTTTGCCGTATCCGGATCGAGAAAAACGGTGTAAGGATCGCCAACTGAGGAAACAATGCCGGCAAGTGCTCCATAAAAAAGCTTGGTATCCGGAATGTCTTTATTGACATATTCTGTTTTTACACGATGCCAAACATCCTGAAATAAATCGAAATCAACATCTTTCGAAATATACGACGGGCTCTCGACGGGGATATTCAAAAGCTTGCCTTCTTTTTTCGCGCCAAGATTTGCCGGCGATGCTTGTTTTTTCCCGGCAGTATAGCCAACAAAAAAACTGGTACTTAAGGCAATAACAAGAACGTAGAGCAGAAAATATTTTTTGAAAAAATACCAGCTGTTCTTCTGTTTCTTTTTTGTTGAATCGTCTGAAATAATCACTTCAATTGACATAAGGATAATAGCTTGCTATTCGATTCTTTGGATATCTGCACCCACCTGACTAAGTCGCTCTTCGATGCATTCGTAGCCACGATCGATGATTTCTGCATCATAGATGATTGTTTCGCCGCTTGCAATAAGCCCTGCGATAATCATGGCTGCCCCCGCACGCAGATCAAAGCTTCGTATTTCCTGGCCATACAAGGGCGTTGGACCGGTAATGAGTACTCGGTGAGGATCGCAAATGACGGCATTCGCCCCCATCTTTACGAGTTCGGAAATGTATCCGAGTCTGCCTTCAAACATCTTCTCATGAATAAGCGTAGTTCCATGAAGCTGCGTAGCCAAAACGCCAAAAATCGCCTGAAGATCGCTTGGGAGCCTGGGATATGCATAAAATTCAAAATGAGCAGCCTTGAGACTTGAAGATACTCGAAGTGTAATAGAATCTTCAAAAATGTCAAAATGCGCTCCAATTGTTTTCAACCATTCGAGCACGACATCCATATGTTCAGAACGAGCATGCTGGATAGTTAATTCACTCTTGGTTGCAATGCCCAACATAAGGAAGGTTCCTGCTTCAATGGTGTCGGGAATAATTGCATGGGTAGCCCCGCTCAGAAGACGCCCTCCCTGTATACGAAGTGTCGACGTTCCAATACCTTCAATCTGCGCACCCATTGCAACAAGGAACCATGCAAGATCCTGCACGTGCGGTTCATACGCAGCATTGACAATTGTTGTTTCTCCTATTGCCGCACATGCCGCCATCAGCACATTTTCCGTAGCCGTTACCGATGCTTCCAAAAGCACTATGCGCGAACCGATAAGTTCCGTTCTGGAAAGTTCATAATGCCCATTGGTCCGCTCAATCGTTGCACCAAGTTTTTCGAGTGCATGAAAATGCGTTCCGAGAGGCCGATTGCCGATAATGCATCCGCCAGGTTCCGCAATGGAAGCTTTTTCGAATCGTGCCAAAAACGGCCCCATAAAAAGACTCGACGAACGCAAGCGCTTCATCGTCTTTTCATCGACTGCTTCAATGCGCGCATTCTTATTGCAAATAGTCACTTCATGATCATTTGTCCACGCAACCTCGCTTCCCATGCTTTTCAGAATAGAAAGCATTACTTCGACATCGCTAATACGGGGGATATTCGAAAGCGTACATACCTCATCTGTCAAAAGCGTCGCAGCAATAATAGGTGTTGCGGCATTTTTCATGCCTGCGACAAAAAGGGTGCCGTGCAATTTTTTCCCTCCATGAATAATAAATTTCATAGTGCACCGCTTTTGTATCAATCGACAATCTTTTGCATGATATCTGTTAATTCTTCCGGTGAGAAAAATTCTATTCGAATATGCCCCTTGCCTGCCCGCATCGAAATATCCACTTTAGTGCCAAGATACTCGCGTAACAGATCTTCTTTTCTGACAATATCCGGCTGTTTTGCTCCGGCCATTTCAGCATGTCGTACCGACATCTGCCGGAGGCGTCGTGTGCTTTCGGCAACAGATAAATTTTCTTTCATGATCTGATTATATAACGAGAGTTGCTGATCGTGATTGTTGAGGCTTAGAATAATTTTTCCCTGTCCGGAATCGAGTCTTTTCTCGCGCAATGCCTCTTGAATCTTTGGATGGAGGTTGAAAAATCGCAGCGTATTAGAAATCACCGGACGGCTCTTGCCTAATTTTTTGCCCAATTCTGTATGGCTAAAGTTAAACTCATCGAGAAGTCTTTGGTACGCAAGCGCGAGTTCCATTGGGTTGAGGTCTACTCGCTGGATATTTTCAATAAGCGCCACTGCCAAGCGTTCATGTTCATCGGTGTTGCGCAAAACAACCGGTACCATCTTGAGTCCGATGCTTTTTGCCGCGCGTAGCCGCCTCTCACCAGCTATAAGCGTATAGTCTCCGCTTGATTGTTTTGATACGACAAGGGGCTGAATGATGCCGTATTCGCGAATGGATTCTGCCAGTTCGCGCAGTTGGTCATCGGCAAATTCCGAACGCGGCTGGCTTGGATTTGCTGCAATGACATCAACGGGAAGCTCGTACACCTTCTCATCGGCAGAACCGGCAACAGGAATATTCTGCACCGGTGGAATGGTTGATGGTGGAATTTTTCTGGAAAGGAGCGCATCAAGTCCCCTTCCCAATGATGGATTGGGCATAGAAATCATTAAGGTGTTAATGCCGCATCGGATTGGAGCGATGCGAGAAGTTCTTTTGCAAAACGCTCGTAGGCTTTACCCCCCCTGCTTTCAGGATCATAGTGTAGGATGGATTTCCCATGGCTCGGCGCTTCGGCCAAGCGCACGCTTCGCGGAATGACGGTACGGAAAATCTTTTGAGGGAAATGACGGTAGAGTTCCTGAAGCACGCTCACCGAAAGCTTATACCGTTTATCATACATGGTAATAATCGCTCCGAGAATAGAGAGGTTCGGCTTTAAATGCTGCTTAACAAGATTGATTGTTTCCATAAGCTGTCCAATGCCTTCAAGTGCAAAATATTCTGCTTGCACGGGAATAAGCACATGATCAGATGCAACTAATCCGTTAAGTGTTAGCAAGCCGAGAGATGGCGGACAGTCAATGAAAATATAATCATACGCATCGGTAAGCGGCTGAATCGCTTTTAAAAGCTGGAATTCGCGCTCGTCAATACTAACAAGCTCAACAGAAGCGCCTGCAAGCGCTATTGTTGCCGGCAATAGATGGATACCATACGGTTCAATAATACGAATCGCGCTACTTGCCTGCACCATGCCCACAAGCGCCTCATAAGTGCCGTGCTCGATTTCTGTCGGATTGAGTCCCATACCTGATGTGGCATTTGCTTGAGGATCCAAATCAACAAGCAGGCATTTTTTTTCCGCATTCGTAAGATAGGCGGCAATATTCATAGCGGTTGTGGTTTTACCCACACCTCCTTTTTGATTGACGATCGCGACAATAACTCCCATACAAATAGCTCGCTCAAAGCATAATAGCTTGAATCTTCCACTCCTAGCATAGAACATTTTTATCCATCAGACAACAGCTAGGGTATTCCATAATGAAAAGAAGATGGTGCGCTGCATGCGAGAAAGTTCTGCATCTTCAATAATGCACGCTGATAGCTCTTTATCAAGAGAGAAAAGGGCAATTTTTTTATTCCACACAGACAGCATGGCATGAAATTCCTGTCCTTTTGGAATAAACCTCATCTCCCGAAGTTCACTTTTTCGTTTCTGACGATTACGTGAAAACTCAGTATCATAGGTGATTACTTTTACCGGAATTTTTTGCTTAATTCTTTTTTCGACAAATGAAGGGAATATATCTGGCAAGATAACAAATACATCATCGGCCCATGAAAAATTGAGCAATTCACGCGGATTGTCATCAAGAATTTCCCTCAACACAAGCTTGATGCCATCGGATCCCCTATAAGTCCGCAACAGTGTTGACGTTCGCGCATTTCCATATTTATTCATAAGCTGTGGCAGGACTGCTTGGAAATTATCAGATTTTTCTTTGAGAAAAGCCAATACTTTGCGCGGGTTTTCGGCGCTGAAATACCGCGATCTCTTTTTTCTGAATGCGGATACGAATCCGCGCTCTTGAAGCTGGGACAACAGTAGGTCGCATGTCGAACGCGGCAATCCGGCGCGCTTGCTAATTCTAAGTACCGTACTTGAACCAAGCTCAAGACATGCTACATAGGCTGTAATAGCATTTGTTTTGAGTCCCAATTCTCTAAGAGTATGTTCAATCGTCATAAAGTGCCAACAATATTGGCGTCACTTCTATCTTAGTATTCTACTATAAATATAGCAAAATGTGAAGATCATATAATTAATATGACTATACTTATGGCGTTTATTTTATATTTTCATTATCATTGATTCCATACGTCATAATAGGCATTCATATGAATTCAAAAAAATGGATGGGGATTAGTATCATCATACTGGCGATTCTTGCACTCGGTTACACCGTCATTATTCAGCGCAAATCAATATCCGCCTCAAAAACTCTGCGTGTCGGTGTGCTTATTCCTTTGACGGGCAAGTTTGCCAATTACGGTGAGGATATTAAAAATGCGCTGGAGCTTGGAAAAAGAAGTCTTCAAAATACCCAAGGGATATCGATTGAATTGGTCTACGAAGATTCTGCTGCTGACCCCAAGACAGCCGTACCTGCGGCAGTAAAGCTCATTGAGGTTGAAAAGGCTGCATTTGTTATCGGTGGACCAGGTAGCAGCGCCAACCTTGCTGCGGCACCTTTGTTTGAAAAGCACCATATCCCCTTCCTACCTGTCTCAAATGCGCCGCGTCTTGAAAATGCCGGAATCTATATTTTTAAAATGCTTTCGAGTATTTATCCGGAGCTCGATATAGCATTACCTGAATTGCAATCTGAGCGAATACAACGGATTTCGATTATCTATGATTCTGCAAGCGACACACTAACTCTTGGTAAGGACTATTTAACAAAAATATTGGTTCAAGCAGGAGGCACCGTGGCAATTTCCGAAGGATATGACAGTAAATCGACTATCGACTTTAGGAGTACTCTTACAAAAATCAAAGGATCAAGCTCGGATGCAGTGTATCTTTTTTCTGCCGATAAGGATGGGGGGAGTATTATTCGCCAGGCACGCGAACTGGGACTCTCAATACCTTTCTATGGATGGGGAGCGCAGAATACGGCTGAGTTTTTTAATGCGGCGGGTAATTTTTCCGAAGGCATGACTATCACCGATGTACCGTTTTCCTGTGAAGATACAAAAGCTGAACGCACAATCCGCTATTGCTCTGAGTATAAAAATACCTATAACAACAGGATTCCTCTTATGTTTGGTGCTCGGGCGTATGATACACTAGTACTGAGCGCGGAACGGTATGCGCAAGGCACGCCAGATGATAAGGTAAGGCAATTTATTGAAAATATGACCCGCATCCGCAACTACCAAGGCATTAGCGGAACGGTTGATATTGATAAAAACGGTAATGCTGAAGATAAAGTATTTGTGATCCGTGTTGCCAAAAACGGAGCATTCGTCCAAAAATAAAAAACCGCTGAATCGCTCCCGACCTCTACGAGTCATGAGCATTTCAGCGGCTGGCGGCAGGAATATGTGATTCGACGTTATCCAATGGCTCGTCCTTTCTTAGCGATCGCACGTATCATCATCAATGAGAATGACCACGCGTGCGACTTCCGTCGATTTGCCAAGGATAATCCACATCCCTGCAACGGGGCTTGCCGCAGGAGAGTCGTCGCACAACCGAATCGTATAGCACTCTGTTGTGGGTGCCGCTACGAGCTCTTTTGTACGGGACTTCTTGCGCTTGCGCCGTCGCTTGCGGAGGACCGCCTCGATAGCTTTCTCAAACCAGGAACCAAGAAGATGATAAAACACGTGTTTGAGAATCTCGAGAACAGTCCTAAGAACAATTGCTGCCACCCTACCTCACCTCCTTTCTGTTTAAACTAGAGATCGTTGGAGATGATAGGGCTGTATTTGAATGATCTTTTTGTATTAGTTGTAACGATCTCCACACTAACTATACCATAGTGATGTGTATTTTTACCGATACATGTCAAGAGAGATTGAATACAAAAAAATGCTTTATTCAAAGCATTTTTTTGCCTTATTCTTTTTAGAAAGTTTAATCTGTGGATAACTTCAGAGCCTTAATCGAGGTTTTTGGTTGGATTGACTTCAACTGAACTCTTAGATGCTTCTTTAAACGTTCCGTCTGGTTGAACATCGAGACTATAGATATGCTTACCGCTTGATTGATCAAGAAGCCACTCCCATTCACGCATAAATTCATTTTGTTTTTCAACATAACCGCCGATATTTACTGTCCTTTGATCCGTTACGGGGTCTGTTTCTTGGCGCTGCTGATAGATGGATATGCTTTTGTTCCGAGTCAGAAAATTAACTGAATCTTCAACTTCGCGCGATGAGAGAAGAACAGATACGCCAGATACATCCGGAGTGACATAAGCATTGCGGACGATGGCTGAAGATTTGCCTTTCCCGAAGCGGAGCTCGTATGCATCATTTCCAAGATACCGCTTTCCAAATGCAACCGTATTATACGCAACATAGCCATTTGTTTTATCATAAAACACCACACTTGATTGTGTTCCATCCCATTGTTTATCGACAGTTTCTTTTACAAGAACAAGCGACATGGCATTCTTGAGCTTTGTGGAATAAATCTGCACTATGCGCCCATTTTCCACTATCTCATCATCGGCTGTTCCCTGTTCGATTTTTTTGGCAACATCTTTTAATCTTTCCGGCTCAAGAGAAGAGAACTCCGCTTGCAAAGCAGGTACGGCAGATACGCTTGCCTGCGTTTCAATAGGTGAAGTCGTAGTCCCATCAAACGATACGGTGAGCGCGGGATTTTCAGATTGTGGTGTAGATGTTGGCATTGGTTCACCACCATCTAATATGATTGTAATAGGAACTTCTTCTGAAGGGCCTATAGTTTCTTTAGATGCTGCTGAACCGCCAATAGTGATTACAGGTGCTTCAGGCTCAGCTTCGGTAACAATAATATTTGGAACAAATCCACCGCTTTCCGATGTATTTTGAACCGGTTGTTTTGTTTCGATCGCGGGGCCTGTCGGCAGAGGTACTGACGTATTGCCATCAACCCTACTGCATCCCTGCACGGTAAGACCTGTCAGGGCAGCAAGAAACGTGCCTTTGAGGACTTTGATATATTCCCTTGAGCTACTGGGACCCTGTTCAGTTTTTGACATAAATACATTATTACTTGTAAAATATAAGTAAAATCATTATAGCACATTTTTGGCATTTTGTCAATACTTTGCCTATTTTTATTATGGTTTAAATAAAAAAAGACATTTTAACTGTCAAACAACATAGGACATAAAAAATCAGCCGTCAACAGCGGCTGATAGCTAACTACAGGCAGAGGTCCCCTGGCCCTAGCCGTATGCTTGTGATTTTTTCACCTCCCTCAATACCTACAAACCGCAGGGCATGTTCTGTGCGATGCAATGCTATTTTTGAACAGTATGATGTGCAGGGCCCATCGCAAGCATGGCGGCCGATACTTTCAATACGGACAAAAAATGCAGACGGTCCGAATTCGATTTCATCAAAGATACTGAATTGTTCAAACCCCAGATGCGAAGGCATGACATGGCGCTGCTCAAGAGGTGTGGTTTGATTGGCATCCGAACCGGCCAAGATGCGTAGATATTTTTCTGCGTATTCCCGCTCTCCGAGAAGGGAAAGAACCAAAGGATTATTCAGCGCATCCTCATAGGTCAGTAGACTGGGTAAATGCCCAAGAAGTACTTCAATATCAGTCGCGCTAAATACAGAAACGCTTCCATACTCTCCCTGCACAAGGCGACTAAAAATCCTCTGGCGCTCAAACGCACTGTCGGGGTATTCTTGAGTGAAATCATATGCTCCGGCAAGCGTTGCCATGGGGCCGACGCTGTGAACTACCGCAACCTGCGGCAACATACCTTTGACAGACCCGATATACACTGCGGTTGATGTGGTGATATAGGGCAGGCGCCACACAGCAGTATCAAGAGGACTTGCCACTCGAGCTTCGATGATTTCCGTCAGTGTTGCAATTCTGGAATCATCTCCAAATTGCTTCACGCGAATATCTTCTGCTCTTCGCAAAGCATCAATTCCGGGAGCTACAAAGAACGAACGTGCATGAATAGTCTGTTCTGATGTCTGAAGTGTCATGACAAAAAACAGACTATCATATGGAAGTCTACGCGTCAAGACGAGAAAAAGAAAAGTTTCCGAACCGGAAAGATATTTTTTCCAGAACGGAAACTTTTTGCGGCCGCTTACCTTCTGAACTTATTTCATTTTCATCGTCGAACCTTTCATCGCAGCATTTTTTTCCATGGTGTAATGCTTTTTGGCCAACGACTGTGCCGCAGCATACTTCTTCTTTGCAGCATTGATAAGTGTTTTTGATTTCTTCTTTGTTGCAACCTTCATAGCCGCGCTATAGACAATGTTTGCCTTCTTGAGCTCTGCTTGATAATGCGTCTTTGCTTGTTTCAGCGCTCTTTCATGCTTCGCCGCATCCATGTTCATTTCTTTCGCGCTCTGTTCTTTTGCGGGAGCGGTCGTTTCATTTCTTGCCGGCACCATATCATCCGACATGGCAAACGAAGCGAACGGCATACCAAGGGCAATTACGAGAGTAGCGTATGCAATAGCGTATTTCATAGTAATAGTATTTGTTATGAATATTCTACTTGTGATGTCGACCTTTACTTCATTCTGTATTGATAATTAAAATCCTGAAACATTTTGACTCCCCTTTAACGCCGATTTCTTTCCGAATCTGTAGAAAATCGCGGGCGTTAAAAAGAGCGAGATGATTGTTGAACTCACAAGCCCTCCGAATATGACAACTGCGAGAGGATTGAGAAGTTCCTTACCTGGCTCATCCCTGGCCAAGAGAAGCGGTACAAGCGCCAAGGCCGTAACTGTCGATGTCATAAGCACCGGCGTTACGCGATCGAGTGTCGCTTGAACCACTGTTTCCTTGGTAAACGGCGACCCCTGCCGCACGAGCGTTAGTGCCCGTGAAATAAGCATGATGCCGTTTCGCGATACTATGCCGGTAAGCGAAATGAAGCCGACCATGTGCGCAAGACTCATGATATTGCCCGTCAAGAGAATGCCGATAAGCCCACCAATAAACACTGTCGGGATACTCATCATAATCTGAAATACGATAGGAATGGAGCGGAATGCCTGAAAGAGAATAAAGAAAATCAATACCAGACCTACAACAAAAAATATCGCAAGACGCTGACTGTTTTCTTTTTGGCTTTGGTAGGTTCCTTCATAAGAAATGATTATCCCAGTGGGTTGCTGCTCAGAATCAAGATTTTTTTTCACAGCATCAATCGCCCCTACGATATCATTGCCTTGGTAATTCGCGCTCACCACAAGCATGCGGCGTGACCCCTCGTGCGAATAACGGTTCCTCCCCGCCTCTATGCGCACTTCTGCGACTGATCCAACTGATTCGCCTCCCTCGCCAAATGGCAGAGAGAGGTCCCCAAGCGCTTGGGCATTGCCGCGCGATACAAGATCATACCGCATAACAACATTGATGCGCTGATTTTCAACCGGAACAGTGGCAAGTACATCTCCCATAAGTCCCATTTCAAGCTCATCGGCAACACGTCCCGGCGAAATACCTCCCTGTGCCAAACGGTCGGTAAGCGGATATATTCTGAACTCAGGAACAGAAACATCTTTTTGCACGCGGGCATTCTTTACCCCCGGCTGCATGGCTAATTCGGCACGCACGCGATCTGCAACATTCTTGATGTCATGTGTGCTATCGCCAAAGACTTTGATCACGATAGGCGCGCGCACACCTGACAAAAGTTCTTCAAGACGATGAGTAATCGGCTGTCCAAGGCTGTACTCCGCTCCCTTATACCGATCAAGCACTTCCTGAAAGCGTTTAAACATGTTTTCCTTGCCACCAGATTTTTCTTCATCGAACACGATCTGCATCTCGCTACTATTCGATCCCCCACCATGCGAATCGGACGACGATCGGCCGGTTGTATGACTGATTCGCCCCACACCCGGCAGCTTTTTCATATCTTGCTCTATTGCCGTAACGGTTTTATTCGTTTCATCAAGGCTCGTTCCCACGGGAAGGATCACCATAATCGTTGCCGAATTTTCATTGAAGGGTGGGATGCCTTCTTTACCTGCCGTACCATACAGTGCGGCTGAAATGGCGAGCGAAGCTATGACGATTCCGATGAGCACGCGAGGATGGTCAATGCTCCAGCTAATCCAGGGAGAAAGGGTGCGCTTGAGCCATGCAACAAATTTCGTTTCAGAATGCGCTTTGCAGGATACCTTTGAAAGAAAATAGCCGCATAGGACGGGTGTCACTGTGAGCGATACCGCCATTGATGCAATGAGCGAAACAATATACGCACTGCTTAACGGAGTCAAGAGTCTTCCCTCAACACCGGGGATAAAAAAGACGGGAACAAATGCTATGACTACCAACACCGTCGCATACACGATCGAGTTTCGCACTTCACATGATGCATCCGTAATAATTTCATCTGAAGCCGGGGTATCACCAATAGCGCTTGTGCGCTCACGCAAACGCCGATAGACATTTTCGATGCCGACAATGGCATCGTCGACAAGCTCGCCGATTGCAACGGCCAATCCCCCAAGCGTCATAACATTAATGGAAAATCCCATGGTTTTGAAGACTATGGCTGTAACAAAAATGCTTAACGGAATGGTTATGAGTGTGATTAGTGTAATGCGAACATTCATCAGGAACAAGAATAAGATAAGAATAAGCAGGATTGTGCCGTCGCGTAAGGCATCCATGACATTCTTTAACCCATCATGAATAAACCATTCCTGGCGCAACAGATCATTTTTGATTTCCACGCCTTTCGGAAATGATTTCTGCAATGCCGCAAGCGTCTCGTCGATTGCTTTGGTCACTTTCAATGTTTCAGCTTCGGGCTGCCGCACAATACGCAAAATCACACCCGGTGCGCCATCCACAGCAGCAGTACCGCGCAAAATACTTGGTTGCTCTTCAACGCGGGCAACATCACCAAGACGCACAATGACACCATTGTTTGATCCTACCGCCAGAGCCTCAAGGTCGCCTGGCTTTGCCGGCGCAACAATAATGCGAATGGGGTATTCCATTCCGCTTTGATTCAGGATTCCTGCGCCGCGATTGCGCAACGCGCCTTTTACATTCATTTCAACATCTTCAAGCTGCAAGCCGTAACGCTTCAGGCTTTGCGCGTTGATATTAATCTGCCATTCCTTTACATCGCCGCCCATGACAAGCACCTGCGCAATTCCCGGTATTTTGAGAAGTGCCGGGCTTACTGTCCAGTCTGCCAATGTACGAAGTTCCATAGGCGTAACTGTCTCATCCGTCGACGTGATTCCCGCCCATACGATTTCTCCCATCACCGATGTTGTAGGGCCAAGAATCGGTTTTACTCCCTCCGAAAGATTTGCTTGGGCGAGCCGCTCCTGAATCACCTGCCTGTTGCGGTAAACATCCGATCCCCATTGAAACTCAACATTCACAATGCCGATACCGAATGATGATGTGCTTCTGATGCGTTCGGCACCTGGCACTCCTGCAACAATCAATTCAATGGGATTCACTACGAGTCGTTCAATTTCTTCTGATGCAAGGCCGTCTGATTCCGCAAAAATTGCGACCGTAGGCTTATTGACATCGGGAAGAACGTCTATTTTCATGGTTGCAAGACTCCAGATTCCTGCTACAACAACAGCGCCGGTGATCATGAGAACGGTAACCTTATGATGCATTGAATAGCGAATAACGTTCTTAAAAAAAGTATTCATATATCTTTTTTTGTTTATTCGCCATGCTCATGGCCGCCGCTATGGCCGCCCCCACTACCTAACTCATCGCCCATGCCATCCATATCCTCCATTACTTCGTCGGCGCTAGCCGATCCGGCATCGTATGGCATCGAATCTTCAAACCGCAACTTCCCTTCAAGTTTTTCTGAGGGAATTTCTTTTGCAAGATACATTTCGCCCAGCAAGAGTCCTTCAAGTACTTCAACGCGGTCTCCGATAGCTTTTCCCGTTATGACGTTACGGTCGACAAACGTTTTGTCTTTGCCTTGAATGATAATATGCGGCCGCTTTTCTTCATCCCATCGGATTGCGGTAAACGGAACCAGCATGCGCCCTACGGCGCTCACATCCATCACTCGCACAAGCGCATTAATCGGCCAATCAACATCGGCTGTAAATTCCGCTTCAGCAACAAATGAACCGTTAGCATCAAGCGTTTTCCCAATACCGCTTACAACCGCTTCTTGCTTATCAAAAGGAAAACCGGGTCGAACAACAAACACAGAGTCACCCTCATGCGGAAGGCGCGCGTCGCTTGGCACGCGGAAACGAATGAAGAAATCCATCTGATCCGTATCGCTTATCGATGCAATGATTTGATCCGGCGTTACATAATCACCGACAACTTTCGAGATGCCGGAAACAATACCTGCCTTTGGGGCAATAATAGTCTGAGATCCAAGCTCGGCAAAAAATGTTTTATATGAGCTTTCCGTTGCTACCACTTCCGCCCGCGCCACATTCTTCTCGCGTTCAAGTTCGCTTATTTTTGTATCAATCTCCCGTTCTTTTGCAAGATATTCAAGTTCTGTATCAGAATGCAGTTTCTTGCGTGCACTTTCAGTTGACGTAGATCTTAGTTTTGATGAGCCGACGGAAATTGACGAAGAAGTAAGCTCCTTATCGCGCTCAGCATTTTTTTTCGCTACCTCTGCATCTTTTACATTCACCATCTGTTTCATTTCCCGAATCATGTTTACTATGTCAACAATCATTGACTGGTCATCGTTCGCCATTTTCTTCCAGCTTATTATTTCTGCGGGCATGATGTCTTCGCTTGGAGAGGAAGCATAGACAAAATTACGCGCAACCTTAGCGTACGCAAGAGCTGATTCCTCTAGCGATGAATATTGATCCTCAAGATCATGGATCACAGTCTCGAGTTGGCGCTCATAGTCGATGGATCCCTGTCCGTATGATCCTGCTCCCGACTTAAACCGAAGCACCCAATTTTTTCGTAATGTTCCGATGTCAGGAAAATTGGTGGTAAAATCACTGATATTTTTTTCGACGATTTGCCGTAACTTCGTCCGCAACGTTGATTCTTTGAGTTCCTGCTGCACGCGCGCTGCATCTCGCTCGCGTACCGCATATGCGATACCTTCCTCCTTTTCTTTCTTCAGGCGATCGTACTCAAGAAACGAATTGTCATTTATATACTGAGTTACTTTTGATTCACTATCTATTGCTTCAAGAACATTTTTCTTCGAGTTTTCCAATGATGCGCGCTCTTTGAGAAGCTGTTTCTTTGTTGACTCTGCAAGCGCGATAGTGCTCTGGGCGTTTGCACGGGCGCGGATAATGGATTGCATGCGCTCGGCAGACACATTTGCCCGCTCTACGCTTGCCGGAGGGGAAGAAAGCCGCGCTATGACAGCTCCCTTTCCCACTCGTTGTCCTACGCGCACTTCAAATCCCGTAAGAACACCCTCGCTTAACGAATGGACTTCAAGGGTGGATGGCGAGATAAGCTCGCCCGCCCATGATGCAAATGACCGGTCGGCGCCAGCCATGCCATCTCCCTGTGCGCGCTCCAAGGGCAGATCGGAAACTGCCGGTGTACTCGTAGCCGATGTGGTATCCTGATTTTTTGCTGCTATTCCCCCGCGAGCTGATACAACGATAAAAACTGACGTTCCGGCAACCACGAGGAATGCGATACTGAATATAATTTTTTTCTTCATACCAAAAAACATCTTATGCGTAAAATGCAAAAAACAGAAACGCATCTAAGATGTTAAAATATTTTTGGATGCAGTATGCCCTGCCGCAAAAACCTAAATAGAAAGCTGTTGAGACGCCCCCTCCGCCAACGCCTTCGGAAACGGAACCAGTTTGACGCAGTTAGGGAAATGAATAATACAAATATTTTATGGGAAAGAAAAAGAAAACTTATGAGCATGAGCGAAAGCGCTCCCGACCATTCCTTTTGCCCAAGCACCGCAATCACACCATGATGATCGTGCGATTTCTGAGTATCATGATCAGACATCATTCCATGCGCCGCAAGGCCTTCCATATCCATCTGCGCCTCAGCAATGGTTGTAATAAAACAACTCAATACAAAAACAACAATCAATGCAGTGCAGAGGGCAAGAACTGCATGGAATGTAATTGGCGGTACTTTTTTTGCCGTACATGCATCCATAGTTAATGGAAGTGTACAAGATTTATGCCGAATTGTCAACACTCATGTCGTGATAATGGAAAATTAAAATAGCACCCTTTGCATGCACTCTAGTGCTACGTTCGTTTTCTCAAGCCGCCGCTCTAGCAGAATCCTGTAGTACACTACCCTATATCTTGAATGTTGTTGAAGCTCTTGGATTGTTGGATGAGACGTGGGCATAGTGTACACAATGTATTATTCAATGATCTGTTAGTCAAAAAAAATCGCCTCTCATTGAGGCGACTGTTCGATAAATGGATTTTTATTCATTTCCGCACTGATCTGGCGTGCTAGAAACGGATTTCTGCCGCGCACAACCTTCAACATTTCATCCTGTTTTGCAAATGGGACTGAAATGAAAATGCCGGCGAGAAGCTCTTGATCCTTTTTTGCAATACCATCAAGGAAGATCCTGCGGTGCATATCGAGCGGAATGCGAAGTGACCATGTATGACATAGATCCATGTGAGTCTGTGCATCACTACAGAGGGCGTCAAAGACGCGTGCCGTCTGCCATGCATCCAATGTGTTGATCGAAGCGGCAACCGCCTGAAAGAAAGCCTGCTGGATTGATTTTATCTTCAAACGTGCAATGCCCATGGCTATGCATTGTGAAAGAGTGGCAGCAAGCAAAACAGCTCTGTCAGAAGCATCTACAACAGTTGCAAGAATTTCTTTTAAGCTTGGTGCTAAATCATCAGAGATGCTATGAATTATGACATTTCCATAGGCCGTCGTACTTTGAGTTGCTTGAGCATATTGCAGGGCTTCTTGATCATATCCTTGTTTTAACAGCTCAGCACTGACCGCATAGTACATCATTTCCCTAAGCTGCGTAGGAGGCTCCACGTCAATATAGGTGAGTGGGTCGCGTCCTACCAAGTGCTGGTAAAGGATCTGTTGAATCATGTCGTAGTGACCCTCGCATATCTCATCGGCATGTGTGCTTTGCGCGAAACTTTCTTCAGCGCGTTTCAGCATCTCATCACCTCTCTCGTCATTCTTCCTCTGGTTGGCCGAGATACGGACAAACAGTTCTGTTTGAATCAAGGAATTACGGATCTTCTCGACATAGGAGACAAGAATACCCCATTTTTGCACATCATCAAACACCAAGGCGTTTACCATTGACTGCAGAAGGATATCTTGCATGAGCTGGTCTTCTTGAACCATGATGAAATCGATACCCTCTTGGAGGCGATCACATGCATAGTACGCAGGTGCAAGGAGATAGATTGGATCTGACTCTTGATCATCTTTGATGAGCTGTTCAAGTGTTGGACGAATAGACCGTTTTGCAATCTCGATTGCTTCATCGAGATAGGTATTAGCCTTAACAAGATCCACGGACGCGAATGCAGAAGAGAGTAGTGCAAGGAGGGGGAGTCTCATTGCCGGATCGCCGATCTCTTCGATATCCTGAATAGCTTCATCAAGCATGAGTTCGCTTATCTTTTTCTCGATCATCAGGAAGCGTCCATCCTCTTGGATTGTATTGGATTCGACATCCTCAATGATGCTTTCAGCTGCAAAAAAATCTCCCGCCTGAAGCTTAGATATCGCTTCGCCATACAGACTATAGGAAAGCGCGGTAGGTCCTGCAAGTTGCATGCGCTTTTTAAGGTGTTTGCTCTCTCGTTCACATCCATCCATCGCAAGGAGGCTTGCCAATCGAATAGTGGAAGTTTTGAGCGAACTGACTAGCTCATCAGACTTCCAATCGGGCTCCACTTTAAGTTCGCTCATGATGCGTTGCTCAAGAAGACAGAATACTCTGCAGCTGAGGCGCGCCGTTCCAATGGCATCATTGAAGTTGCGGTAGGTCGCGACTGCTTGATCCTCTGTGAAATCTTTTTGAAAGGACATTATTCGGCATCCTAGCACAGTAAAGCCTCTTTGTCAATTCAGGTCCCGTGATTCAAGCTCCGTGATTGTACGTTCGGGATTGATTTTTTCCGTTGTTTTTTGGCATTTTTCGTTTGACTGCAAGAGGTACCACAGCGCTAACGGCGCCGCCCAATTTGCCCAGCGTTCGATAAAATCCCACATCGGCTGCCCCACAATCGGACGCACCAATGCAGTTGCAAACCCCCAGAAAGCCGCCCATACCAAAACCCATCGCTGGGGGCAGAAAAGCACTGTAAGGGCAACAAGAATATCCAGAATGCCGATGACAAAAACTATATTCGCGGCCAACTCCGAAGGTAGCGCAAACAACTGAACAATCCATCCTACCCACTCTTTTTTCATGCCAAGTGCCAAAGCGCCATGACCTAGGAATTCTCCAAAAATGCCAATACGAAGAATAAGAGAAACTTTTTCTTGAACGCTCATAGAAATGCCATAAAAATTATCGCGCTGCTATGCGCAAGGAGGAATAACGAGTTGCAAGATTTGAAACAATCTCCTGTATGTCGTATTCCATCTCACGATGAATGGAAGGATCCAGCACTCTGGTAAATTGAGTTTTCTGAATATAGTACTGTTCACCCGGCTTTAAATACCCCGCCATGGTAAAAAAATCATTCTCATTGTGGACAGATGGGAAAACAGTCGTACGGAATTCATGTTCAACAGAAGAATCCTGAATGATGCGAAGTGATTCTCTGCAGGATGCTGCGAGTTCCCTCGCTGTATCGCCAGCAATATCACGATACTTTTCCCACGGCGCTTTGATATCCATTGCAATATAATCAACAAGGCTCTGCTGAATACTCTCCGCAACAACAGAAGGCCTGATACCATTTGTATCAAGCTTCACGAAGAATCCCATTTCTTTCAACTGCCGCAGAAATGCGATAAGTCCCGACTGAATGGTCGGCTCACCCCCTGTAATACAGATGGCGTCTATCATTTTTTTTCTTTTTGTAAGAAACTCGAACAGTGTTGGTATATCGCGGGAATGCTGTGACTCAAGAGGAATAAGGTCGGGATTGTGGCAATAGGAACATTTGAAAACACACCCTTGCGTAAAAATGATCGAACACGGCTTGCCGGGATAATCGATAAGGCTCAAGGGTTGGAAGCCGCCAATACGCATAGTATTTTTACTAAGCAATGACTGCCTGGCGCACAACACATGGCTCTTTCACTTCTTCAAAAACGTGTTGCTGTTGCTGTTTTTCATCAACAAGGTATTCCAGCCGATCTGTATATTCGCTCTGTTTTGCTTTGTGCCACTGGTCTACCGGACGGTAATATCCAACGATGCGGGACCATATTTCTGTTGCCGCTCCACAAGTCGTACATTCGGGAATTTCCCCGGAAATATACCCATGGGACTGGCAAATACTGAATGTCGGCGTAATAGTAAAGTAGGGCAAGCGATAATTTTCAGCGACTTTTTTCACAAACTCTCTGCATGTTTTCCAGTCAGCAACTCTCTCTCCCAAAAACAGATGGAGTACGGTGCCGCCAGTGTACAGAGCTTGAAGGTCGTCCTGGTGATCGAGTGCTGCAAGTGGATCATCGGTATAGTCGACAGGAAGATGAGACGAATTTGTATAGTAGGGTGCTTCGGCAGTACCAGCCTGAATAATACCCGGAAAACGAAGTTGGTCTTCTTTTGGCAATCGATAGGCGACCCCTTCTGCCGGAGTTGCTTCCAAATTAAACAAGTGTCCTGTTTGTTCTTGGTAATCCGCCAAACGGTCGCGCATAAAATGAAGTACTTCCATAGCAAAGGCCTTCCCTCGCTGCGACGCAATATCTTCGCCGACAAAGTTTAGGCACGCTTCGTTCATCCCATTAAGCCCAATGGTTAGAAAGTGATTATTCAATGAAGGAAGGTAGCGCTTGGTGAATGGCAGAAGCCCCTGTTCGATATTTTTTTCAACTACTTTGCGTTTTGTTTCGAGTGATTCTTTTGCCAAGTCCATGAGTTTTTTCAACCGATCAAAAAATTCCTGCTTTGTTTTTGACAAATACCCGATACGTGGAAGATTGATTGTCACAACACCTATACTGCCAGTCATTTCAGCAGATCCGAACAAACCGCCGCCGCGTAAGCGCAACTCTCGCAAGTCAAGCTGCAACCGACAACACATACTGCGAACATCGCTTGGGTTGAGTGATGAATTGATGAAATTTTGGAAATAAGGTATGCCGTACTTTGCTGTCATTTCAAACAAAAGCTGAACGTTTTCATTTTCCCAATCAAAATCTTTGGTGATATTGTATGTTGGAATGGGAAACGTAAATGTGCGTCCGTTATAATCACCCTCATTCATCACTTCAAGGAATACTCTATTGATGATATCCATTTCTTTCTGGCACTCGCCGTACGTGAAGACTTGCTCAACACCGCCGATCAGCGGGTGCTTATCCCGCATATCCTCAGGGCAGACCCAATCAAGCGTGATATTCGTGAAGGGAGTCTGTGTTCCCCAACGCGACGGAACATTCAAATTGAAAACAAATTGTTGTACACACTGTTTTACCTGTCTATACTCCATTTCATCTTTTTTAATAAACGGAGCAAGGTAGGTGTCGAATGAGGAAAACGCCTGCGCGCCCGCCCATTCATTCTGCAGTGTCCCCAAAAAATTAACCATTTGCGCAACAGCTGTTTCCAAATGTTTCGGCGGCGCTGATGATACTTTACCGGGAACGCCGTTTAAGCCTTCTTCTAGTAGTTGACGAATACTCCAGCCAGCGCAGTATCCCGAAAACATACTTAAATCATGAATATGGAAATCGCCTTCGATATGCGCGTCGGCAATTTCTTTGGAATAAATATTATTCAGCCAGTAATTTGCTACAAGCTTTCCTGAAGTATTCAAAATCATACCCCCAAGCGAGTATCCTTGATTTGCATTTTCATTCACGCGCCAATCAGATTGCCTGAGGTACTCATTAATGGTATTTGCAACATCAATTGCCACTCCTCCCGTTGCGCGCACCTGCGCATGCTTTTCGCGATACACGATGTATGCTCGCGCAGTCCGATACAGCCCCGCGCTCATAAGCGCAAATTCCACAATATCCTGAATTTCTTCGACGGCAATTTCTTGCTGTGATTTATTTGGCTTTGAGATAAACCGTACCACTATTGCAGTTATCTTTCTTACTTCCGAAACGTCGCACTCCTTGGTTGCTTCAATAGCTGCCGTAATTGCATGAGTTATGCGGTCTGTTTCAAAAACAGTCTTCGTGCCATCCCGTTTGATGACCATGGGGTATGCCATACAACGTATTCGTTAGCATTAAAAATATAATTTCTAAAAGAAATATCTTGTTTTATAACAAAAAACTCAAAACGCCTGTTTTGAGCTTCAAGAGCTTCAAAGGATGGTGTATTAGCTTTGGTAGTCCATTCGCACCCGCTGGGGGCAATTGCGGATGCCGCAGAGGTATTCGTTCATCGTAGCAGCTTTGACAGTAGTAAGGCCATGGCATGACTTGCACTTGATCTCGACCTCGCCCTCCACCAATAAACCCTTACATAGCAGCTTGCGGCATGTTGAACATCGGTACTCATTATAGGGTAGGGGCATTGGTTTGTAGTGATTATTCTATTGTTAGTATATCGCGTATGGGGCAGTGAGCAAAGCCTCTGTTTTAGGTCGATTTTTATTTGTTATCCACATGAGAGTCAAGACGCTCTACTTCGGCGACTCTTGCTCTGGAGATATGCTTGGAATGCCGTAAAGCTTACGAAGGGCATTTGACTCCTCGCCGCTTAGTGCCACTCCATTGGATCCTGCCATGGCTAATTTCATCTTAGCTCTGACAGCAAGGCTCGCTTCCGGCGATAGCATGATCGCTTCTTTGGTGCTGGGGCGAATATGCGTAATGCCCTGCACTCTACTTGTACGATGGAGTCCGAAATCAAGATGTTCTCCGGCGCGGACATCTTTAAAACTTCCAAATGTTTTTGCAAGCGTATGTCCCTCGCCTTTCGCCACAAGCATTCCGGCTGTATACAGGAACTCGTATGTGCTGCCACTCTTCGTTGTAATACGTATTTGATCACCTTCTTTTACGTCCTTTGCTGTTAATTGGTCAACTAAACGCTCAAAACCACCTTCCTTTGGTTCGGCATGTGTCATAGATGCTCCTTATTATGAATAGTTATTTACTAAGAACAGTATGTTGCATTTCCCTGTTAAGCGCAATGCCCAACGGCAGTGAGATTAAGATGAAATAAACAATCATAGAATACCAATTCAAACCGTGAAACAGAACGGGAATCCAACTTGAACTTCCCCATGCATGCCCCGTAAATACTGCGATGCCGAAAATGAGCGTATAGGCGTTTTTCCATCGTAATAAAATGAAGGCTGTTAATGCCACATATACCGAAAAAACCACTATAAAGAGTCCGGGATGAATGGAAAGAAGAGCAAGTCCTCCCGGGGAACCCTCCTGCACCGCTTGATAGTTTTGCCAATATCCAGGCGGCTGTCCGACGAGCGTAACAATGACATCAATAACGGCAGGTAGTAGAAAACCAATGGCGGTAAAGATGCGCACAGTACGGGTATCTATGAATAGCTGCTATCTGCGAGGAATAGTCTCTTCTTGAAGGACTTGTTTCGCAGGACCTTTAAACTCGAGGAATTCGGCTGTGTAGGTAGCATTATCTCTATTATCGGTTGTGAGAGTAAGATTATCTACTACAATCATTGCGCTCATCGGTTGCATGCGTGTTCCTTTGATTGATTGCGCTTCAACTACCCTGTCAAACTGTGCAGTATTGGTAAAGCAAATCAAACCATCGAACCCGGCTTGACTCGCGTATGGCACCCGTTCACGCGAAGATTGGTCGATCTCGTGAATGCATCGCTCATCGGTAAGAATGCTCCCGGTAAGTGTGAGCTCTCCGACAAGATGTATTGTATAGTCTGGATCACGGGGAGCCTGATAAGCGTGCTTCTCCACAGATCGCACCTGTGTTGTTCCGATGCGCTCACCTGCATCAAGCGTTGCCGGATCAAAAGCAATTGGGTGATCGATAATCGACTCTTTGATTTTGTAGAGGTCGCTGTTTGAAATACCGAGTCCGGTCGTTTTCATGATATTCCATGCATCATACGGGCGTCCAAGATAGTGGCGCGTGCCATCGGCAGGGTTGACATACCACGCCTCGCCAGCGCTTTCCACTTGGAGAAAGATGATACCTTTTTTCTTTGCCGCAAAACGCGTGTCCAAAGAAAGCTTTCCGGGACCAAGTGGATCATATCCATTTTCCATCTCTTCTTTATCGCTATGTCCGTCACCATCAGTATCCGCTTTTGCAGGATCGGTGCCAAAACTTTTTTCAAGTTCCGGGGAAAGTTCGTCAAGATCATCGTCACTGCGGCTAAAAAGAAAAGGAACTGGTGCGATCGGTATTCTCTGAAGATCATTGTTACTAATACCAATGCCAAGCTGGCGCATAATGCGAAATGCGTCATCAGGGCGTCCCATATATACGCGCTTTCCGTCTGTTGGCTTCACATACCATGCCTCTCCACGCTCCTGCACCTGGAGAAGAATCCGCCCATGCATATCCTGTTGTTTCGCATATGCATGCCCTATTGCCACACTACCCAAAAAACTTATACAAAGTAGGGTAAATAATAAACCATGTATTCTTATATTCATATAATATCAGTGTAGCGGGTTAGAAGCGAGAAATCAAAAAATACGGTTAATGAAGCCGTATTTTCTGATACTAATGCCATTCCATGGCAGGGGCGGGACTCGGACCCGCGACCTTGGCCTTATGAAGGCCCTGCTCTAACCAGCTGAGCTACCCTGCCGAATAATAGGTAGAGTATGGCATAATGAAATTGTGTTGTCCATATCTAACGGGAAATTGTCAACGGGAAATAAAAAGAGGGCTGTAGTATGTATCAAAGTTACTCAATCAAAAGCGATATCATTATTTTTAATTTTTTTTCTTAAGATAGTTCTTCGTCCACCACTTCTTTATAACTGGCAGCGACTGTGTTGAAAGGATATAGCCTACTGTCGGTATAAGAGCGTTAAGAAAAAAATCTTTTACTCCGAGAGAATGGAGAATAAACACAGCGACACCATAGGTGATGCTAGCGATTATAATGACACGAAACATACTTATCTCCCACGCCTTCTCTGCCTCAACACGAGTATTTCGTGCTTTGATTACTTCAATGTCTTGCTGTACTGCTTGCAGCTTTTCTTCTATCGTCATATATTCGTAAAAGGTTTAGATTTCATGGCAATCTCTTTACCCAGCATCCAGAAGACGAATCCGGTCCAAAGGGAGATCAGGCCGGCCAAAAGAACCATACCGAAAAATGCATACGCCAAAATGCCCATATTAAGCGCCGTAATCAGTGTCGTAGCGGTAATCCAAATATCCCGCGCAGTGTTTTGCTCCATCATCGGTTTTCCTTCCGCATCAAGCAAGGGACTCCCATCCCCGTTCAATTTCGGTATCTCTCGGGGCATTTGAGCGAATGTTTTCCCTTCCGTCAGTTTCAAGGTGTGCTTACGAATGATATCTGCCTCCACCTTCAATGTCAGCGGCCCTCTCACGGACACCTCAGGAAATGCCGCATCTTTAGGCGTAATGATGCTTTCCCGAACGACATTCGCATAGGTAAACGACATGCCCCATAGGCCGCCCGCTACCAAAACAAAACCTGCAACGATCGCCGCGATAGATGAGAACATGAGTAGTTTTTTCATTTGCATACGTCTTCCCTTATTTTTCATTATAAAATAATTCTTTGTTTTCCAGATGGATTAATGCTGTTCTGATCGCCTGTTTATAGTATTCAATGATGGGCAATCTGCCCTTTGTCAGAAATCCAATAACACCCTCCTCATACCCTATTTTTTCTTTTGCAGTTAACCCGGCTTCCTTAAAGGCAGTGCTTATCTCCATATTTTTTTCAACGACGAGTTTTGTTACTGCAGTAGGATATTCAAAGAGGGATGCCATGCCGAGATGAAATTCCTTACCATCATATATCGCGCAAACTGTAACATCCATATAACCCGTCTTTGATCCGGGAATCGGCATTATTCCCGATTCGATGCCAAAAGCATAATCACATTCGTTAAAAACATTTTTTGCCCTGTTTTGCGCTCCACTGATTGTTTCCTCAAGTGTCATCGGCTGATCGGAAACACACGACTCTGTTTTGAAGCTCTGGAAATCAGAATTTTTCAGCAACGGATATTCTGCGGCAATATCGATAATCGCTTTAGTCTTCGTAGGGCTTTTTGTTCCGATGTGTATCATAATGTAACTCCTAAAGTAAGGTGTTTATATTTTTACTCATTCTCTCAAAAATATCAAGATATCATGTATAGATGCACTGTAGTGGCATTGACAAATATTTAGAAGAATGTATCAGGGTCCGGTCGGTGATACAGGCAATCGATTTGATGCACTCGTAGCCACTATCAAGAAAGCGCTTACTCATTCATTAGAAGCGTAACACAAGAAACATGCACCGACCTTCCTTTGGTCGGTTTTTTTATTAGGCAAGAAAATGGTTCCAATATCTTTTCTCACCAAACATGGCTGTGCCATTCAAATCCCAACGCGACACAAGTAGCTGTGTTGCTCCCCGTTCAACAAAAAAGTCCAACGTTTTTGCGTTGAACGTTTCTGTTGCGGGAGTGGGATTAAAAAGAACCGCGTACTGTCAAGAAATGCGGGTAGTATAGCCCAATAATACCCCTATTTAAGGTACTAATAACTTTTTTGCACTATTTCAATTGGCTTGTTTCCAGATCGGGTAAAACGTATTTTTCTGACAATTCGGTGACGAAGAAACGCAGGAAGGTCAATATCTTCATCTCGATAGCGTGCATCGCCATCAAAAACATATGCCGTAACAGTTCCTTGGTTTCTCATGGGAAGAGGATTACCGTCTTTGAGTTTTGAAATGCTTTTTTCCATTTCAGGCGGAATTGCATACCCACGCACTGAGAGTGAAAATTGCCCACCACATCTAGCATCCATTCCATCAATATCAAACAAAACCTCAACGAATCTTTTAGATGTGTTATGAAATACTATCTTTTTTTGATCCCTTGAGATATCTAGAGAAAATGTTGTCATAGATAGTTGTAGGTTGTTCTTATATGAATTATAGCTCTCGTTTAATTTCTTCCCATGTTACCTCTGAAATAGTTTCAATTTCTTTGAGGAGATAATAGAGAACATCCTTTCTAAGATTTCTATCAACACTGATTGATTTTTGGTTTTTCAACCAGATAATTTTGACATGATCACCCTTTCCACCAATCGTATTGATATCAAACCCGAGACGTTGTAGCGCTTTAAGAAATTTTCTTTAGGATAATTCTCCAGGTAACTTACTACGAGAAGGCATATTGTTTATTTTCGTTGCCTACCCTATCCACTTGCTGAATATTTGCCTCCTTCGCATAGGAAGAAGGAACCTCAAATGCAGTTAAAATTGCATCTTTAATTTTTTCATTAAGATCTTCTTCTGTTTGAGAATGTGTAATAATACTTCCGTATCGAAAATTTTCACTCGTTGCGATAATTGAACCGTCTCCCTGTCGCTCTGTACGAAAGAAAATTGGATCATACTGACGAAAATATTGCTGAGATTCAAAAAGACCGCGCGGGACAGATTCCCTTCCGTTTAATAAACGAATAGCGTAGTCTCTAGTTTGCTTCAAAATTCCCATATAGTATGATTAATGCTCTTTTTATCATTATATCATGTACATGTCAAGAATGAAATACGAGTGTCAACGGGAAGTTAAAATGTCACCCCTGTTATGAATAAATGGGAATGCATTACTTTGCTTTCGGAAAAAATGGTTTCTGTCTCCATTTTCACTAATAGTAGCAAACAAAAATACCCACCGTGTTCGATGAGTATCTCTGTTGCGGGGGCGGGATTTGAACCCGCGACCTCCTGGTTATGAGCCAGGCGAGATGCCAGACTTCTCCACCCCGCGCGGAAAGTCTATCACTAACCGATATTTTATGCAAGAAAACCCTATGCGCTTTTCTCTTGCTCTCCTGATTTTTCCTTACCACAACAACCCTTGCATGCGAATACTCCGGGACCGCCAAATTTCAAACAGACTAACGCGGCCAGGAGTGTAAGGTTATATTCCCATCCTGCGCCTGTTGACGTCGAGAAACCCACATTCATGACGAATTGGAGAAAATAGATCGAGCCAATCATGATAATAGCCAAAGCTGCGGCAGCTAATCGCGTCCACATCCCCGCCATCAAAGCAAGTCCGGCGACGAATTCAACGACAGAGGTGAATTGCATTAACAGTAGCATACTTGGCGCCATAGACGCACCTGCGTTGCCCCAGAGCGCGAACTTTTGAAAACCATGAAACACAAAAATAAACCCAACGACAAGACGTAAGATGAAGAGTCCCCATTGCGCGCATTTTGCAGGATCTTTCATAGTCGGACACAGCATAAATAAAAAGATAAAGAATAAATACTTAGTATAGTACTATATCATCAAGAGGACGCTCTGGAAAGGACGATTACTTCTTGACTATCTTTTTTGAAGTCTTCTTGTGTTATTTTAAGCTCATCATGAGGAGTGGAACCCGGCACTCCCATATGCTCCAAAAAGGATGATGCATCAGCGAGCTGGATATTTAAACCGGGAATAAAATAATGCATAGGAATAGTAATCGGTGCTGCGATTTTTTTTGCGATAACAGCGGCTTGCGCGCCATCAATCGTATAGGTGCCGCCAACAGGAATCATCAAAATATCTACATTCCCGATTGCTTCAAGTGTTTCAGGACGAATGTTTTCTTCGCCGAAATCTCCCATATGAACGAGCGAAACGCCCTCAAGCTCTATTCTATAGATCGTATTAAGCCCGCGTTGCGCGCCTTGAACATTGTCATGAAATGCCTGAATTCCTCGTACTGAAATATTTCCACTAGTGTATTCGCCAGGCTTATCGATCACGGTTGCTGTAGCGGGAAATGCTTTTACATTCGAGTGGTCGTAATGAGCATGGGTTATGAGTAGAATATCCGGATTGCAGACCGGAAGCTTGAAGCCGATTTTCTCATCATAGGGATCTATAATGATCGTGGTATTTCCTGATTGAATCTCAAAACATGCTTGTCCCAACCATGTGATGATCATAGAAGTTGATAAAAAGGATTAAAGTGCAAACACTGTCACATTAGCAGGATTCTTTGCTTCCTCTATGGTTCTCTGTTCAATAACGGAAAGGATAACAGTATGTATCGCTCCTTCACATTCGCATCCATCCTTCACTATTTCTAAGCTCTTTTGATACTCGCTTTCCGGAATACTGTAGGAAATTACAATGTGGGGCTTGAAATTTTTTTGGTGTCTTTCTGTATCCGGATCGACATAGTTTGTATAATCTGAAAACGCCAGGCAAATGTCCATTTGCAACTGCATGATCTCTTCATTTTTTTCTGCAAGAACAATAATGGCATGACTTCCATTGCTGCCCGTTTGAATAGTGTTAAAACGGATGTCCATGGGATGTGACATCGCTTTACGTTGAGAAAAAAATTGTGCAACTCTTTTCTTAAGATCATCGAATTTTCATCATCAATAAAGCATGCCTGCTTAAGGGTAACGTGTAGGCCCCATGGATTGTAGCGTGCAACAAACGAATCAAACCAATCCGGTTTGCGTGTCAGTAAAATGTCCGTGTAGAGAGCAAAAATTTTCATAACTATTTTTCAAATGCCGGAGGAGGGACTTGAACCCTCAAGCCTTTCGGCACACGATTTTGAGTCGTGCGTGTATGCCAATTTCACCACTCCGGCATGATAAAAAACTATCATCCTTTGTATTATGCGTCAATACGTTTAAGCGCTATGTTACTGATCTTTTTTTTCAAGAACTTATCGAGCTTGACGTCCAGCGTTATGACCGGATAGAGAGAGGACAAAACCATCAACGACACATCGACAAAAGAAAAATGTTTTGAGCGCAATTTCTGAAACGCGACGCGCACATCTTTGAAAAATTGAGGTGAAGAAGGAAGAATTTCAATATCCGCATTGCTCTCGGCAATTTCAATAAAAGCATCTGCTGTTTCTTTTTTGTTCTTTGACGCCAAAACAGAGCATACTTCGCTCATCACATATTCCGGAATAAGAATTTCATCTTGGAGAGAATGATACAGCGAATGTACTTTAGTATGCCTAAAATCCTTCGTGTCCAGATATGCGATCCAGACAGTGCTATCGAGAATGACCATAGAGGATCGTATCAATATCCTTGCTTGACGTTTTACTTCCCTTAAATTGCAGTTTTTCCATGTCGTAACGAGTATATTCTTTGCTGCGTGACGTAATCGGCTCGATGCGGAAAAGCGGTTCGGAATATTTAACAACCACGAATGAATACCCCTTCTTGGTAGCGCGAGCAATGCGTGGAAGTGAGCGATAGAGTTGTTTGACGCCAATGGTTTCTTCGGACATATAAAAATATATGATACTTAAGAATTTCAATGCTTATATACAAGTTTAACAAAGGTT